>CANHPZ010000015.1 GCA_947462725.1 Flavobacteriales bacterium | reverse complement strand
TTGTCGTTCCAAAAGCGCATCACCACCAAATCATTCAAGGAACCTTTCTTCCAAACTTTGGATGAAGAAGATGACCTCTTTTATGATGAATGGAGCGTAAAGAAAATTGAACAGGAAAAAGGTTAAATTTGTTCAGCGACAGGGAATCAGATTCCCATCAACAATCCCACCTTATGAAAGGAATTATTCTAGCCGGAGGCAGCGGAACACGATTATACCCGCTCACATTGGCTGTGAGCAAACAATTGATGCCCGTTTACGACAAGCCAATGATTTATTATCCCTTGTCGACTTTGCTTTTGGCTGATATCCGCGACATCCTCATCATCTCGACACCACACGATTTGCCGGGTTTTCAAAAACTCCTCGGCGATGGTTCGCGCTTGGGGTGTTCTTTCAGTTACCAAGTGCAGGAAGTTCCCAATGGTTTAGCGCAGGCATTCGTATTGGGTGAACAATTCATCGGAAACGACAAAGCAGCATTGGTTCTTGGCGACAATATCTTTTATGGTCAAGGCTTCGGTAAAATGCTACGCGAGAATACAGACATCGATGGTGGATTGGTTTATGCCTATCACGTGCGTGACCCCGAACGCTATGGGGTAGTTGAATTCGATAAAGAAGGACACGCTATCAGCATTGAAGAAAAACCTAAAGAACCCAAGAGCAATTACGCAGTGCCCGGGCTCTATTTCTACGATAATGATGTGGTTGAGATTTCCAAAAACCTCAAGCCAAGTGCACGCGGTGAATATGAAATCACAGATGTCAATCGCGAATATTTGAGTCAAGGTCGTCTTAAAGTGCAACGTATGGACCGTGGAACCGCATGGCTCGACACGGGCACATTCCTCTCGCTAATGCAAGCCGGCCAGTATGTGCAGGTTATTGAAGAACGGCAAGGCTTAAAAATCGGATGCATAGAAGAGATTGCATGGCGCATGAACTTTATCGACGATGCACACTTAGAACAATTGGCCCAACCGCTTGTTAACAGTGGCTATGGAAAATATCTCCTTGATCAACTAAAAGTCGGCAAATAAATCCATGCAGAATCTTGAAGAATTGCAAACCCTCGTCGATCAAAAAATCGAAGGCTTCTGCAGGAAAAACGGTGAAGCAAACATTCTGCAACCCGTCAACTACATTCTCTCGCTAGGCGGTAAGCGTGTGAGGCCGCTGCTCACACTATTGGCTGCCGATTTGTTTAGCGACAACATCGAGGATGCTGTTTACCCCGCAATTGCCGTGGAGATCTTTCACAACTTCACACTCATGCACGACGATATTATGGACAATGCGCCATTGCGTCGGGGAAAGGCAACTGTGCATGAAAAATGGAACCGCGACGTGGCCATCCTTAGCGGTGATGCTATGCTGATACAAGCCTATCAGCTCATCATCAAGACAAAAGAATCAGCTGTAATTGATGTCATGCGAATCTTCAATCAAACCGCTTTAGATGTATGTGAAGGTCAGCAACTCGACATGGATTTTCAATCACGACTTGACGTGACCATCGATGAGTACATCGAAATGATTCGGCTGAAAACATCGGTACTCTTAGGTGGAGCTATGGAAATAGGTGCCACCATTGCCGGAGCAAGCACAGCGGATCGCGAGGCCATTTGCAGATTTGCTATTGACCTCGGACTTTCGTTTCAACTGTGGGACGATTATCTCGACGCGTTTGGTGATGCCTCCAAAACTGGCAAGCAAGTAGGGGGAGACATCTTAGCCGATAAAAAAACCTTTCTCATGATTCGCGCAATGGAGAAAGCAGATGCATCGGATCGTGACATCATGCTGCAACTTCAAAAGGAACCCATTGTACCGTCTGAAAAGATTGACATCATAAAAGGACTTTACCAGCGATTGGGCGTTGATGAAGAGTTGAAATTAGAGGCCGAGCGTTACTATCATCAAGCGCTTGCTCACCTCGATTCAGTAGCCGTACCTCTGGAGCGCAAAAACAAGATTGCTCGCGTTGCACAGGCTCTTCATGTGCGTCAGTTTTAAATCTTACTTCCCGCCCATTTTCTGAAAGTGTCCGGTGAACACTTCTCCGTCTGAACGTGTGAATATGTAGAAATACACGCCATCGGGATTGTCCTTGGCGTCCCAGTTATTGCGGTAATCTTTCTCTTCAAGCACTAGTTTGCCCCAGCGATCAAATACCTGCAACGTGCTGCCACGGAAGCCCTCAATACCGGCAATTTCAAATGTATCATTCTTTCCATTTCCATCCGGAGTAAATACGTTCGGGATTTTTGTTTCACACCGTTGAGTTACAATAACGCAAGAGCCGCTCGAACCACACTGATCCGTAAAAGACACCTCATACGTTCCATAGTATTCAGCCATGAAGCTGTAATTCGTGAGTGTTAGTGAATCTTGAGAATACACTACTGAATAAGGTGGTGCGCCTGCTCGTGCCAAATCCTCCGTCTGCAATCCGAAACAATTGTCTACGTATGGTGCAACGAAAATTGGACCGGGCTCAATAACCGAGAAATCATTACTGAAAGTCGTGCCGCACCAATCGGTTATCGCAATTGAATATTGACCTGCATCGCCGGTTTGAAAATCGTTTGATGGGGTCACCACACCATCTGACCACGCGTAGGCAAAGGGCTCAAAACCTCCGGTAATCATAGGACTTACAGTAGTATCGTTGTTGCATATGTAAACAGGCTTCACTTCAACCGAAGGTTGGATATAATCACGAATGACAATGTTTGTGGTTAACGTATCCAATTCTCCTTCAAGGTTGATGAAGTACATATCGATATTCAGCGTCTCGTCGCCTTCATTGTTGATCCCATCTAGAATAGTGGTAATTGGAATAATGACCGGCTCACCTTGAATGCTATAACTCGGGGGCAATGCCTGATAATCGACGCCATTAACTGCAATACCTGAATAATCAAATTGCACATCCAACACTTCGGCAGCGCACGCCGGTGGCTCAATTCTCAACTCGCCATCCAAGCAACCTTCAATCAAAACGAGTTCATTAAAGCCTGCTGGCCCGCCCACGGAATAGGCCTCAATCCCTGCCCCTGATGTTTGGAAACTTCCCTCTTCAAAAACGACCAATGACTTCAAGGACGCATCAGACCCATCAGCAATGGCCAACTTCATGTGATACGTTGCCCCACACACCAAATCAGCATAAACACGCAAAGAGTCGGTATACCCCGTGCAGCTTACCGAAGGATTTACCAAGTTGCCTGGATTATTGATATAGTATTGCGAATTGAGAACATTGTTTACCGATGAAATAGTAATGGGCAAAAACGGTTGGCTATTGGGAACACCAGCAATGTTTTGAGCACCATCAACAAAAGTTGCAGGAGCCGCGTAAGGCCCGCTCAAGCCAGGACCTGAAATGAGAAATGCGAAGACATCGTTGTAGGTTGAATTCACATAGGTCAAATATTCATCTGAACCAAAAACATATTTGAAAGTGAGTATCGGACCTGTGGCCACGAAGTCGAACTCGAGAATGGCCACATCATTTACATCTGAAACAGTAAACGTTTGCCCAATCATCGGAGGAACTGAATTGGCAATATCCAACAAGTCCTGCTCCACGTTTACGGCATTTATAGGCTCGCCCAATCCAGCAGCAGGTACAAAATTACCGGCATCACTGGTGCATAGAATAATTCCGTTAGCTATCGGGAAATTTCCACCGGCATTCTGATAGATACCCAATTGAATTGGGTCTCCGGTGTAGGTAATATTCGTTACTACCAAATCCGGTCCTACAAGCGCTGCAACAGCTTCAGCGGGTGTTACTGTTGTAACCGTTAATTGTGCTGTGCCCATCAGAGCGCAAGAACTCATCACGAGTATGAAGGCTAATTTTCGCATACGTTGGTTTTCAAAACAAGGTGACAACTCGAACATGCTACAAGTTGTCTGTTATCTCACTATGATAATATTTCCGCTTCGCTCAATGCTATTGTATCGAGCGTCGGTAGCCCGCAATATATAGCTGTACGACCCATCCATAACAAAATAATCGCCTCCCAAAAAACCTCCATCCCAATACTCTTCCATGTTGTTTGAAGAAAAGACAACTTCTCCAAATCGATTCAATATTGAAAATTGATACGACACGATATCGCGGCCAATTGGCTTAAAGACATCATTGATACCATCGCCATTGGGTGTAAATGAATTCGGAATGAAAATGGTTCCGGTTGCTTGATACGTTTGGCTTACCTCCTGATGGCATCCGGCAACAGAATAAGCATGCAAAGTGGCAACCCAATCGCCCATGGTATTGAATCGGTGCTGCGGATTGCGTTCATTGGAAATACTTCCATCCGAGAATTCCCAGAAAAACACTATCGAATCCGAAAGTAAATTGGTGAGACCCACGGTCTCGTCGTCCACATAAACTGAAGTGAAATTGGGTTCAACAAATTCTGTATTTACTGTAACCGAAGCATTGGCCCTGTTGCCGCATGCATCGTATGCCGCGCAGTGAAAAGTTGAATTCCCTATTGGAACGAAATAAGCTATTGGATTGTTGGACATGCCTTCCCACGACACAATCAAATCGCCCGTGCCGCCGCTAGCATTGGCGTAAAGTTCTACACCTTCATTAAGGCAAATAGAGGTATCAGGTGTAACCGTTAAGTAAACAGTAACGGTTGGAACAGCAATCACCATATCATCTGCACCCACATTGCCGCACTCGTCCTCAACCACGCAGATAATGGGTGTATCGGCCGTTGCCAAATAATTGGTAGAATCTGAATTTCCTACTAAGCCACCATTCACCGTCCAACTGTAGCTGAGATTACCGGAACCACCATTAACCAAGGCGCCCAAATCGTGAGAAGTCAAGCAGTCGCTTACTATGTCGTCACCAACATTCACATCAATGATCACGTTCGGCACAACCACATTTACTGCATCAGTCAATGTATTGCCGCACTCATCATTGACGACCAACTGCAATGTACTACTTTGAAAAAAGAAATCCTGGTAAGTGGCCCCCGTTGAAACCTCAGCACCATCGATTCGCCAACTGTATTGGTAAGCGCCAATTCCTCCATCAACCGCCGGCTCCAGCACCACCTCATCAATACAGCGAACCTCCCACGAAGGTCCGAGCTCAAATTGCACAGGCGCGGCAGGTACTTGATACTGCAGGGCATCGGTTACTTCGGTACCACATTCATCGGTAACCACCAATTCAATGACCTCAGACGCATCTGAGCTATGCAACAACGTTGGACTCAACGCGTCGAGAGCACCATCGACATACCACTCCAGAGAATATGTGCCAAAGCCACCTTGGATATCCGGCACAATCTCATTAATATCAAGACAAGTAGCGATAATGTTTTGGCCCACTTCAAGAAGTAGTGGCGGATTCGTTACAAAACCCACATTCACGGATGCAGTAACCGGCACCACTCCGCAGGTATCGCTCACTGTAAACTGATAAGACGTAGCGACGGATGGCACTACAGTGTGCGATAGCCCTTCAAAACCATCAGCCCATTCCACAAGATATCCACCCAATCCGCCCGTAATAACAGGTGTAAGTGTAGCAGTTCCGCCACAGTTGATGGTGGTATCCTGCACATCCACGGTGAGTGCTGGTAAATCATAGATATTGATGGCAAGTGTGGCGCTTCCCGCAGCACATCCTGTATTCTCTAGGGTAAGCTCAAGAACCTCCATTCCCTCCAAAACGAAATCCTGTATAGCTTGAAAAGACAATTCAATTTCGGCCACTCCCGGAGGAAAGTTGATGGAAGTATATGGGAAGGTCACATCAGTCCCTACTATGGCATTACCCCCTATTGTGAGATTATAAATTTGTTCTTCGTCAACATTTCCGGTGCGTGTGAAAGCGAGAGTTCCGGCCTGACAACCTTCAAAAATACCACCGTCAATGGGGGATGAATATGCAGGTGCCGTGTACTCCAGTGACAGTTGATTGCTTTGAAAACTTCCTGCTTCCAAATAAACCCATGAGTCATAGAGATGATCGCTTGCATCTCCAATGGCGATTTTGATGTGGTAGCTCTCACCACAGATTACCTGCGCAACCGCGGTCAGAACAGTCGTAAAACCGTCGGCCTGAATGTTGGCGGCATTGCCTGTATTGTCGTTGTAGTAACTGGCATTTTCACCCGCATTCACCGTATTGATGCTGATGGGCACATTCGTTCCTGGAATCAGCGCGATATTCATCGCAGCATTGCTATACGGACCATTGATACCAGGCCCACTCAGAAAAAAAGCAAAGGCGTCGTTGATGGAATTGACGAACTCGGGATACTCTTCTGAGGAAAACACATAATTAAAAGCAACGCTATCTCCTGTAGGCACAAAATCGAATTCCAGCAAAGCCGTATTGTGCAAATCCATTCCACTGAGATCAGCCAAATCCGGATCACTCACATTATCATCGTTGTTCGGCGGCCCCTGATCCTGGCTACCGGTATCATTCGGACCGGCGGCAGCGTTCACGTTTCCGGTGCCAATTACAACCCCATTGCCCAGACCCAGCCCACAACTATTGCATGTAAATCCTCCGATTTGGGCGTTATTCCCTTGAAACGTAATGTTGGTTGCGGTAACGCCTGCGCCAAGCAATACATTCTGCACGGCCGCAGTAGAATTTATGGTATTATCAATAATCAGCTGTGCTGCACCCGCCCGACAAAGCAGAACGTAGAAAATGAGTGCAACTGACTTCCTGATCATTGTTGTGTGGCAGAGGATTATCCTTGCTAATGTAATGAATTTCATCAACAAAACCCTTAGAGACACAATAACAACTCTCTATGCAATTACCTTTGGTGCGTATGCAGGAAATTATTCGCATCGAAGGACTCACCAAGCATTATAAAATTGGTGATGAAATCATCAAAGCACTCAATGGCGTTGACTTGTCCATTGGCAAGAATGAGTATGTGGCACTAATGGGCCCTTCAGGTTCGGGCAAGAGCACCATCATGAACATCATCGGATGCCTTGATACTCCGACCTCTGGTAATTATTACCTCAACGGCCCCGATGTGGCCAATTTGCACGACAACCAACTGGCGGAAATCCGCAACAAAGAAATCGGCTTTGTATTCCAAACATTCAACCTGCTGCCGCGATACAGCGCACTTGACAATGTTGCCCTTCCGTTGGTTTATGCAGGTATACCCAAAGATGTGCGCCAGCAGAAAGCGAAGGAAGCGCTAACGAGTGTGGGCCTGGCCGATCGCATGTTTCATAAACCCAACGAACTCTCGGGCGGACAAAGGCAGCGTGTGGCAGTGGCGCGCGCGCTGGTGAATAATCCGTCGATTATACTAGCCGACGAACCCACCGGAAATCTTGACACCAAAACGAGTCATGAAATCATGGCGCTTTTCGATCAGATTCATGCTGCCGGCAACACCATCATCATAGTAACGCACGAAGAAGATATCGCTCGCATGGCCCGCCGCATAGTACGCATGCGCGATGGCAAAATCGAAAGCGACCTCGCCAACATTCCTTCTGTGCAAGCCGTTTAATGCGAAACATACTTTCCTTTTGCAAACCTGCATACGCATGTGCTGTATGAATGCCGGCTGTGTGGTAAATTCGCAACCCAACTTGAAGCACTATGGCACACCCAACTATTGCCCAATTATTTAAAACGCAACCCATCGACGCCGTTGTTACGGTGCAAGGCTGGGTGCGCACGCTGCGCAACGATCAGTTTCTTTCGGTATCCGACGGCTCTACTATTCGCACGATGCAAATCGTGGTGAACAAGGAACAGCATGGAGAAGCAACACTAAAGCGTTTGCAAACCGGAGCGTCTGTAGCGGCAACAGGAAAGGTGCAAAAGAGCTTAGGCAAAGGACAAGACATCGAAATCATTTGTGATAGCTTGGAAATATTGGGTGACTGCGATCCGAATGAATATCCTATTCAGATGAAGCGCCACTCATTGGAATTCTTGCGTGAAAAAGCGCACTTGCGCTTCCGCACCAACACCTTTGGAGCTGTATTCCGCATCCGCCATCACTTGGCTTTTGCCATCCATAAATTCTTCAACGACCAAGGATTCTATTACCTCCATTCGCCCATCATCACCGGCAGTGATGCCGAAGGTGCAGGCGAAATGTTTCGCGTAACGAATCTCGACCTTGATGAAATTGCAAAGACTGGAAAAGTTGAGCCTAGTGAAGATTTCTTCGGAAAAACTACAAACCTCACCGTAAGCGGACAGCTCGAAGCAGAACTTGCCGCATTAGCACTCGGAAAAGTGTATACGTTTGGCCCAACTTTCCGCGCCGAAAACTCCAACACGAGCCGCCACTTGGCCGAGTTCTGGATGATTGAACCGGAAGTTGCCTTCAACAACATCTACGACAACATGGACTTAGGCGAAGCTTGCCTTAAGTACTGTATTCAATACGCTCTCGAACACTGTAAAGAAGATCTCGAGTTTTTGCAAGAACGCGAAACGAATGAAGACAAGCAAAAGCCCGTTGACGATCGCCAATCGATGCCTTTACTCGAGCGATTAAACATGATTGTGAGTAACGACTTCGAGCGCATTACATACACTGAAGCCATCGACATCCTGCTCAATTCGAATCACTTCAAGAAAAAGAAATTCAAGTATCCTGTGGAATGGGGCATTGACATGCAAAGTGAGCACGAGCGTTACTTGGTAGAAAAGCACTTCCAAAAGCCGGTGATTATCACTGGATATCCGGCTGCTATAAAAGCGTTCTACATGCGCATGAACGAGCCGGATGAGCAGGGGCGCAATACAGTTGCAGCTATGGACATTCTAGTTCCGGGAATTGGTGAAATCATCGGCGGATCACAGCGTGAAGAACGTTATGAAAAGCTGCGTGAAAAATGTGCTCAATTCAATATTCCTGAAGATCACATTTGGTGGTATCTCGAAACACGCAAATTCGGAACTTGTGTTCACGCAGGATTTGGGATGGGCTTTGAACGCTTGATTATGTTCGTGACAGGCATGTCCAACATCCGCGACGTGATACCATTCCCACGTACACCGTTGAACGCCGAGTTCTAATACATCACGAAAGAAGTTCTTTAGCGTTGGCCAATGAAGCAGCTGTAAGCTTCTTTCCACTGAGCATTTCTGCCAACTCATTCACACGATCTTCGCCTGTGATACTTACCACCTCTGTGTAAGTCGTATTCTCATCTGCGTACTTGCGCACTTTCCAATGAAAGTCGGCTTTGCCTGCTATCTGTGGCAAGTGGGTAATAACCAGCAACTGCATTTCACCACTCATTTCTTTGAGAATGTGGCCAATCTTCAATCCCACCTCGCCACTCACACCCTGATCGATTTCATCGAGTATAAGTACAGGCAATCTGCGGTGCTTGCTGATTGACGCCTTGATGGCAAGCATCACGCGAGAAATCTCACCACCACTGGCCACCTTTTGTATGGCCTGAAGTTGACCACCCTTATTGGATTTAAACAAAAATGATATTTCATCACTACCCAAGGAATGGAAGGTATGTCCTTCTTCGATGCGCATTTCAACTTGAGCATGCTCCATACTAAGCAGCTTGAAATAGTGCGCAATCTCCTGCTCCGCCTTGCGTGCACCCGACTTTCGCGACTCATGCAGTTGCGCAGCCAAGGTTTGTAATTGCACCTCTAACGCCTGTACTTTCAATTCAAGCGCCGCAATCGCTTCATCACTATTGCTGTATTGAGTCGTTTTTGCGAACAGCGCTGCTTCCAAATCACGCAGCTCTTGAACAGAATTTACACGATGCTTTTTCTGCAAATGATACAGCTGTGAAAGCTGTTCGCCCAATTGCTCCGCCTTTCGGTCGTCGACATGAACACCATCACCAAAAGATTCAATATCGCGCGCGAGTTCTCGCATTTCAATAACATTGCTCTCGAGCCGGCGATGGAAATCTTCCAGTTGAACGTGATGAGCAGCAATCTTACCGAGTTGCATTTTTGCCTGATTTACTGCTGCTACGGCGCTTTGCTCGGTGCCATCAAGCAAGTCGTAGACAGAAGCTACAACCGAACGGATTTGCTCCGCGTTGTTGAGCGTGTTCAGCTCTTGTTCCATGACTTCCTGATCCAATCCGGCCAAATTAGCCTTCTCCAACTCTTGCCATTGAAATTGGACATAATCCATTTCTTGCTGCCATTGAGTTTGCTGCTGGCGCAGAGCATCCAGAGCAGACTTCGTTTCCTTCCACGACGCAAAACTCATTTGATAATTGCTCATCGTTTCGGAATTCCCGGCAAACGCATCCACTATGGAAAATTGAAACGTTCTATCACTTAGCAATGAATTTTGATGTTGACTATGGATGTCCACCAATTGAGAGCCCAAAGCTTTTAACACCCCAAGTTGAACCGGAGTATCATTGATGAATGTGCGGCTCTTTCCTCCAGGTGCTATCTCACGACGAACCGTGGTATGCATGTCAAAATCCAAGTCATGCGCCGAGAAAAATGTTTCCAAGCTCATGCCTTGCAAATCGAAAACTGCTTCAACAACACATTTCTGATTTTCGTTGCGAATGGACTTCGCATCAGCACGCTCACCCAACAACAATCCAAATGCGCCTAAAAGAATGGACTTGCCGCTGCCGGTTTCACCGGTGATGGCTGTAAAACCGCCTTCAACCGACACGTTCAACGCATCAATTAAAGCATAATTCTGAATGGAAAGTGACTTCAACATGGCCTGAAAAGGTACAACATGATTACTGAATAATCTTCTCGTACTTGGCAATATTTCCTGGATCCACAAGCTTACATAATTCAGCAACTGCCTGTTTCTCCTCTGCCGTGCGCGGTTTATAGATATTGACTATTTCATCCGACTTCGCATAAAACAAAACCTGCATGTTGTAGGACGAAGGTTTGATGCGATGCACATCCCTCAACCCCATCAAGGCTGCAGTCATTGATTCAACCGCGGCATCTTGGTCGACATAAAGCTTATCCAAACCCTTGCGATGATAGTTGTACTGAAACTCACGAATGGGCTTAAAGGTTTGAGACAAAATATTCTCAACAAACCAAAAACGATTTTGGCGCCCCTTCTCACTGCTTCTCCATCCGGGCTCTGCCGCATTCTGCGCATTATTGATAATCGTCTGACACGTGAGAAAATAATCGGTACCGCCTTCCATAGCGAAGGTGTCATAATCCATAGCCAAAATCAGATTTGCATAAAATGCCAATACACTGCTCAGGTTGTCGCGGTGCTGGTCGTTGCTCCACTGAATCATGGTGTTTTCCTGAAACTGAAACTCAAAATCACGGTCGTTGATATTGAGCACAGATGTTTTGTAGTCGGCATTGTAAACTGGTCGACTGCTCGTCACCTGCAAGCTTCCTTTGAACGAACGGTTATCCACTTGTTGTTCGATGGTAATTTGAAAGGTGCATTGAATGCGCTCGCTGTTTTGCCAGCTGTCCTTAGACCACTTGCGTCCATTTAAAAACTCTGTAATCGAACTCTTCATCGAATTGAAGAGCTCCGGTGGCGACATCACCTGTTGTGGAATAAGCACATTCACAGTGGCATTCAACTCCTGTGCACGCAGCTCCACAGCAGCAATGACGATAAAAACAAAAAGGATAAGTTTCTTCATGATGGCATCAAATCCACAATAGCAGTAACAATGTCGTGTGCAACGGCAGACTTCGGCTTCAACCCGAACTCTTCCATTTTATTGCCCGGCCAAATTAAGGTGATTTTATTTGTGTCAGTGCCGAAGCCGGCCCCTTCATGCTGCAACGAATTCAACACAATCATATCCATGTTCTTGCGCTCCATCTTACCCGTAGCGTGCTCTACTTCATGCTCGGTTTCCAATGCAAAACCTACCAGCCGCTGATGTGCCTGCTTCATTTTACCTAGTGCCGCTGCTATATCGGGCGTCTTGGTCATGGCCAGTGACCATGTTTGCTCACCCTTCTTTATTTTCTGATCTGCTATTTGCTGAGGCTTATAATCGGCCACAGCCGCAGCCATCACCGCCGCATCACAAATAGGAAAAACTTGCAAGCAAGCACTATTCATTTGATCGGCTGATTGCACATCAACACGGGTGATCATGGGATCAATCGCACGTAACTGCACGGGCCCGGTTACTAAAGTCACACGTGCACCTTGTCGAGCCAACTCCTCAGCCAAAGCAAAACCCATTTTTCCTGATGAATGATTGCCGATGAAACGCACCGGATCAATTGACTCATAAGTCGGTCCGGCCGTCACGAGCACATGCTTGCCATGGAGCGGTTGCTTGCCGCCAAAGTAGTCGCGCACGCACAATACAATTTGTTCTGGTTCGGCCATTCGCCCCTTTCCAATGAGTCCGCTGGCTAGCTCACCTTCATTTGGCGCAACTACTGTGTGACCGAAACTCTTTAGCTTTTGAAGATTCTCAGCTGTCGCTCCATGCATAAACATGTCATGATCCATCGCTGGCGCAACCATAATCGGGCAGCGCGTGCTCATGTACACAGCCATGAAGAAACTATCGCATTGACCATGCGCCATTTTGCTGAGGGTGTTGGCGGAAAGCGGAGCCACTATCATCATGTCAGCCCACAAAGCCATATCTACGTGATTGACCCAAACACCACTGTCTTTATTCTCGGTGAAATCAGAATGCACGGGATTTTTACTCAAGGTAGAAAACGTGAGCGGTGTAACAAACTCTAGCGCGCCCTTGGTGAGCACAACCTTTACTTCCGCCCCATACTGCACAAGCAAACGCACGAGATAGGCTGCCTTGTAGGCCGCAATGCTTCCCGTAACACCGACGATGATTTTCTTTCCGTGTAACATGCCTTGGGTTAAAAATAAGAAAGATGGCCAAAATGACCATCTTTCCAATATTTCTATCAACTAAGAATTAGCTGTTTTTGATTTCTTCCGGGTAGCGGTAGTGAACGGCGCCATCCACCAATTCTTGAACAGCAATGCTGTGTGGCTTTGGCAGGCGCTCGTAGTGACGGCTGATTTCGATTTGCTCACGGTTTTCGAAAACTTCCTCGAGGTTGTCACTGTTGCTACCAAACTCTTCCAGCTTCTGCGACAACTCTTCTTTCATTTCGCGGCTAATTTGATTTGCGCGCTTAGTCAACAATACGATGGTCTCAAAGAGGTTACCATCAACCTTGTCATACAACTCGCTGGTATTGCGAGTAATTGTTGTCTTTGCAGCTGTTGAATTCTTGTAGGTGCTCATTTTTGTGGTTGTGCTATTGAAGTTGAACTCAATTTTTCTACTTGTCGTTCGCTCTTCTTGCAGAAGGACTCGGCCTCGGCTAGGTACTTACTTTCAGGAAAAGCGGCTGCGAATGTACGATAAAATTCACCCACTGTCCGCATCCGATCCAATTTCTTCTCTTCGATACTGCCCTCAGCCAACATGAATTGGCATTTCACTATCAGATACAACGCTTCTTCTCGGTATATCGAGCCCGGATATTGTCGGAGGAAATCTTTTAGTGCCGAGGTAGCAGCCTTATATCTCAAGGTTTTAGCGTATTGAGCAGCATTCTCATAAGCCTTGAGCTCGAGCTTCATATTGAGGCGGTCAATCTGATGATTGGCAGAATCTTTCAGATTACTGTGCGGATATTTATCCAAGAACAACTGATACTCATCAATGGAGTTGCGCGTGTCGATTTGATCCAGCGAATAAACAGGAGAAAGCAAATAGCTGCACTCGGCTGCTAGAAACAAACACTCCTCCGACCTCGGACTATTCGAAAAAGTCTTGTTGAAGGTCTTGCAATAATAATTGGCTAAATAATAATCCTTCACTCCAAAGTGGCTCTTGGCATAGTAGTAATACACATCTTCGGCGCGCTGAGAACCGCGGGTAAGGCCAATCAACTCTTCCAGAATCGGCAAAGCCTTATAATAGGACTCGTCATTGTAGTACTCGATTGCCTTGGAGTATTTATACTCGATATCGGTGCTCTTGAGCACTTTGTTATAATCACTGCATCGTGCAAGTAGGATGGCCAATGCCAGCAGAAACACAACACGCGTCGATATGTGGAATACAGATTTCATGAAAACGTGTGCGAAAATAAGGGAAGCCCGCCTTGCGCATTGCATTCGCATATATGCCTTCGCAGAAAAAATGTGAAGGAGCGTGCTGTTTATAACTGACCAGGATGCCATTCCGAATTGAAAATCGCTGTATTACCTTTGACTTCGAAATTTTAAAACTCAATACATTGGATATTTTTGAACGTATTGCCAAGAATCGCGGACCACTCGGTCAGCATTCCAAAGAATCTCACGGATATTTCACATTCCCCAAGCTAGAAGGCGAATTGGGCGCTCACATGACTTTCCGTGGAAAAGAGGTACTCGTATGGAGCCTCAACAACTACATCGGACTAGCCAACCATCCGGAAATCCGCAAGGCAGATGCTGAAGCTGCGGCTCAATGGGGAATGGCTTACCCAATGGGTGCTCGCATGATGAGCGGCCAAACCAAATACCACGAACAACTCGAGTCTGAACTGGCTTCTTTCATGCAGAAAGAGGATGCTTTCCTACTCAATTTCGGATATCAAGGATGCATGAGCGCCATTGAAGCACTCGTAGGCCGTCATGATGTTATTGTGTACGATAGCGAGTGCCATGCTTGTATGGTTGATGGCGTGCGCCTTCACCACGGCAAGCGCTTCGTGTTTCAGCACAACGACATGGAGAGTTTCGAAAAGCAACTCAAACACGCAAAAACAGTTACCGACAAAACCGGTGGTGGCATTTTGGTGCTTACCGAAGGTGTATTCGGCATGGCTGGTGACCAAGGGAAACTCAAGGAAATTGTATCCTACAAAAAGGAATATGGCTTCCGCTTGTTTGTAGATGATGCACACGGCTTCGGATCAATTGGAACCAATGGTCGCGGTGCAGCAGATGCTCAAGGCGTTCAGAAGGATATCGACGTTTACTTCGGCACATTTGCCAAAGCCATGGCAACCGTTGGAGCTTTCGTAGCCAGCGAAGAACACATCATTGAATACTTGCGCTACAACATGCGTTCTCAAACATTTGCTAAAGCGTTGCCCATGCCTATCGTAATTGGCGCGATTAAGCGTTTGGAAATGCTGCGTTCAATGCCCGAACTGCAAGAGCGCCTCTGGCACATCGCCGGTGCGCTTCAAAACGGACTGAAGGATGCCGGATTCGATATCGGTCATACCAACTCGGTAGTAACTCCTGTTTTCCTCAAAGGTTCGCTCGGAGAAGCAACCAACGTAACGCTAGAGTTGCGCGAAACCTACAACATCTTCTGCTCTATTGTGGTTTATCCTGTAGTTCCGAAAGATGTAATCATGCTTCGCCTGATTCCAACTGTGGTACACACCGTCGAAGATGTAAACTACACCATCGATTGCTTCAAGAAAGTGCGCGAAAAGTTGGAGGCCGGAGCCTACAAAGCTGAGAAAATCGCAAGCTGGGCGTAAGCCAAAGCCAACACAAAATAAAAAGGCCGCTGAGATCAGCGGCCTTTATTTTTTCCATTGCGGACTATTTCAAATTCTTAGCGAGATACTGCTGCACCTCGCGAATGCTCTTGGGCTTCAGCACAATTTCCCCTTTCGTGTTGAGCAGAAAAAAAGCCGGAGTTCGTGTAATACGATAGTCCTTGGCTACAGGCGACTGAAAATCCTTCATGCCGCAAACGTTTGGAAATGTAAATCCGCGCTCTGTGATGGCCGCCTTCCATGCATCTGGACTTCGATCAATAGAAACTCCCAAAATCTCAAACCCCTTCTTGCTCCAAGCATCATAGCATGCCTTCACTTCTGGCGCCTCGCCTTTGCAATGTTCGCAGAAGCTGCTCCAAAACAAAACAAGGGTATACTTCTTCTTCGCGGCCATAGCCATCAAATCAATGGATTCTCCATTGCTTCCTTGCATCACAATATTGGGTGGCGTGTGACCAACAGAGATTCGCTGAATACTCTCAGCCGTGCTTTTCACCACATTACTCAAGTCAGCGTCACCGCAAGCATCTCCATTGATGAAGTTATCGATGATATACATGCAGACCGTCTCCATATTGCTCTCGTAAAATCCGACCAACATCTGGTTGAGAGCAAAATCCAGCACCGCATCATTGACCTTTGCTTTTTCAACCACGACGGAAATACAGCTGTAGAAGCCACTCTCTGTGCCTTTGCTAAATGAACGCATGAAATTTTCGATGCGATCACTAAGCACTTTGCTTCGTATGATGCTCACATCGCCAAAGTCAACATTGTCGAAGTACTTATTGATATCAGTCTTGTTGGGCTCTTGCTTCCACTTCAATAGCTTGGCGAACTGAGTTCCGGCGTATTCCACTATCAATTTGTTTTGAAGGGCCAGCAACTCCTTCTCCTTGGCCACTACCGTAGCATCGTATTCAGCTTTCTTATCCGGGCTCTTTGCACCGGCAACACGAGCATCCTTGATAGCTTTGAGCAAAATGGGCTCCTGCTGCATATAGCGACTCCAGCCCTCATTCTCGCGTGAGGTTTTTGCCGTCATGCTCATCTCAAGCTTGGCTGTTCCAAATTGAAGCTCCACAATAGGCTCTGTCGGATTAAGAATGACAGGACAAATATTGTTCTCGTTTAATCCGACCATGTATATCCCAAGTTCATACTCACGTTCAGGAAAAACAAATTGCCCATTGGCAATAACGGTGCTGTCGAGCTTGGAAACATTGCGACCGAATGACTCATAGATATATATGCGCCCACTCTTCATTGCAGTGAGGTAGCCGCTAAGAACGATTTTCCCTTTCACCGCAGGGCGCTGCAATGAATCACTTTCTGATGCGTGGCCAACAAAAGCCAAGCAAGCCAATAAAAAAACAAGTGTCGTTTTCATTTCAAAAATCTGAGTTACAAAAATAAGTCTTGGTTGTAAATGCTGAAGTCTTGCATTCATGCAGCCATTAGAGTCATCACTCTTAATTTTGCAGCAAGCGACCGCGCTTGATAAAAATCAAGCCAAAGAACGTAACACATCAAGCCGCTCAACGTATCTCAAGCAAAATGACAAAGAATAGAGCTATGGAACTGCTGGGATTGAACAACGACGACGACCGCGAGACAGTGGCCGAAAGACTGGAAGAAATGCGCTTTGCACTGAAAAATGAGGTGCTACAGAAATACATGGTACCGATGCTGCTGCGTAAAAAGGATCCACAAATTGAAGAGTACATGCAAGCGGAAGCACTGGTATTAGGTAGTTCGCTGCTTGATGCTGTGTCGCCACCGGATAGTTGGCATTCATTACCCAACGACAGAATCGCTTTTTTGGAGCAATATGAGTATAGGCTTAGTGAACTCAAACTTCGTGTCATGCAAGCCTCTTCATTTACTGAATTGAAAGGCGTGGTAGATGCCCTTGTAGTGACGCAAGAATATTATATGGCACTCTTCAAATTGTTGTTCAATGAATTTGCAGAAGCCCTTCCTGAAGAAGTTAACTCACGTGAAATCATCGACACCGGAAAATTGCTGCAAGTGCTTCGACAAGGAGAAATCGACAACAAAACCGCGTGGGCCATTGAGCGAGAAATCACACGCATCGATCGTATTCACGGGCTCAAGTCAGCTTCGTAAGTCCTTTTATTCGTATCGCAATGCTTCTATAGGATCAAGCAATGCTGCCTTACGCGCAGGATAGTATCCGCTGATAACGCTCACGAAGAAGCAAATGGTGACACCAATGAAAATCCAAGCCCATGGCACGGTGAAGCTTGTTCCAACAATCAACGAAACGACGTTACCGGCTAATATTCCAAGGAAAATTCCAACTGCACCTCCCATCTGGCCAATCATGATGGATTCAATCAAAAACTGCGAGCGAATGGTAGATGCGCTTGCACCAATGGCTTTTCGGGTTCCGATTTCGCGTGTGCGTTCGGTCACGGAAACCAACATGATGTTCATCAAACCGATAGCTGCTCCCAAAAGCGTAATAACACCAATGATAGACGCACCAATGGTGATATTGGAAGTCAAATCATTCAAGTCGCGGGCAATCTGATCACTCTTGAAAATCTCAAAAGAATCTTCATCACCGGGCATATTGCCTCGAATGGTGCGCATGAGTCCACGAGCTTCATCCATTGCTTCTTCCAACTTCCCCACGTCGTTTACACGAACATTGAGCGTGAACTCCGTGCTTTCGGTAGCCATGTTCTTGCGCACATTGCCCACGGGAACCATACACTGATTATCGCCCGACATTCCAAACGTGTTGCCCTTGCTCACCAAGGTACCTATGACCTCATAGCGATAGCTGCCGATGTAAATCTCCTTGCCAATCGGATTGGTATTCTCAAACAACTTGGATGTGACGTCGCTACCGATGATGGCCACATTAGAGCCGTTGGTCATTTCGCCTTCACTAAAATTTCGTCCACCCGACAAATCATATCCTGAAAGATTGAGATAACCGGGCTCGCATCCTATGACTCGTATGTTCGGATTGGACTTAACGCTACCATGACGCAAAGTGGCGTTGAAAGATCCCAGCGCTGTCATGGATATCGCTGCATCATAATCGTACTCTTTGGTAAATCGTTGTGCTTCGTAATAGGAAATCGGCTCATTCTTGCGTTCCGCCATTCCGTGCCTGCCCCCAAGCCAACCCGCTCGCATCGTGAACGTATTACTACCTAAGCGAGAAAACTCTTTGTTCACCTTGTTTTCCAAAGCTTGTGTTGCCGTAATCATCGCCACCAAAGCCATAATGCCTAAGGCAATTATACTTACCGTGATAACGGCTCGCAATCGCTGACTGCCCAATGCCAACCAAGCAATGCGAATATTCTCACGAACGGCGGGTGTAAACAATCTGTGCTTCACGCCTGTAAAACTACGATGCAACTATCTCAAAAAGTAGAGAACCTGTAAAACGTCAGTGCATGGCCATCATGAACATCAAACAACACCGATTTGTTTCTGCGTTCGAGGATATATTTGTAACCCTAAAAATTGCTAGAATAATGGAAGCCAAAGAACATGTAAAATGTCTCATAATAGGTAGCGGACCTGCCGGATACACTGCAGCTATTTATGCCGCACGTGCTGATATGAAACCCGTGATGTATGAGGGAGCTCAACCGGGCGGTCAATTGATGGATACGACGGAAGTTGATAATTTCCCTGGTTATCCCCAAGGCGTGAATGGCCCGGCCATGATGGCAGACCTTAAAAATCAAGCCTTGCGTTTCGAAACGGATGTACGCAGCGGCTGGGTCACCAAGGTAGATTTTAGCGGATCTAAGCACTTCGTTGAAATCGACAACGGGAAACACACCATCAGTGCCGATGCGGTAATTATCTCAACCGGTGCCAGTGCCAAATGGCTTGGACTACCAAGCGAAACACGCTTGCGCGAAATAGGTGGCGGAGTAAGTGCTTGCGCTGTTTGCGACGGATTTTTCTACCGCAATCAAGACGTTGTAATCGTAGGCGCAGGAGATACAGCAGCAGAAGAGGCGACATATCTGGCCAAGCTTTGCAAGCAAGTATATATGCTCGTTCGCGGCGATAAAATGCGCGCCTCAAAAGCCATGCAGCACCGTGTTATGAACACAGCCAACATCGAAGTACTGTGGAATACAGAAACCGAAGAGCTCATCGGGGAAACCGGTCTTGAATCCGTGCACGTGAAAAACCGCGCTACTGGTGATACACGCGTATTGCAGGCCACTGGATTCTTCGTAGCAATTGGTCACAAGCCCAACACAGATGTATTCAAGCCTTGGATCCACACCGATGAAACCGGCTACATACTGAATGTGCCCGGCTCTTCAAAAACCAATGTTGAAGGTGTATTCGTAGCAGGTGATGCCGCTGACAAAACTTACCGTCAGGCCATCACAGCCGCAGGTACTGGTTGCATGGCCGCACTCGATGCAGAGCGTTATTTGGCCGCAAAAGGAATTCACTGATGCGTGCAATTGCATTTCTATTGATACTGTTAGGAGCGAGTCTGAATATTCAGGCTCGCTCGCTGCTTATAGGCGCTTGTGATCAGGTATTCTGCGATAGTTTGAAACCCTTTACAGCTGAGGAATTGCTGGGGCAATTCGATCCCGCCAAACATCCCAATTTCATCAAGGTGTCGACGAGTCTAGCTTCTAAACCCGATCTTTATTTAAGGAGAGAAGCTTACGACGCCTTCATCAGCATGCATAAACTTGCCGCAAAAGATGGTGTGAAATTGACGATCATATCCGCCACACGCAATTTCAATTATCAGAAGTCCATTTGGGAGCGCAAGTGGCAACGCGAACAATACAAGGGTTGGAGCGATGGCGACAAGGCCAAAGACATTCTAAAATACAGCAGCATGCCGGGATGCAGTAGACACCACTGGGGCACCGATATCGATATGAATAGTCTTGAACCGTCATACTTCACCCATGGCGCCGGAAAGAAAATCTATGATTGGCTTAACGCGAATGCTGCCAAATTCGGGTTCTATCAAACCTATACATCCAAAACAAACGGTCGACTTGGTTATGATGAAGAAGCCTGGCATTGGAGCTATTTGCCTTTGGCCAAGCCCATGCTTGAACAATACAACCAGACGATCACCTACGACAAACTATCTGGATTCAAAGGCTGCGAGCAAGCGGCAACGCTTCGCGTAATTGAAGATTTTGTGAATGGGATTGAAGAAGGTCTAAAAAAATAAAAGTCCCGAATGAATCGGGACTTCTATTATCAGGGTGATCGATGGGGCTCGAACCCACGACAGCCAGAACCACAATCTGGAGCTCTACCTGCTGAGCTACGACCACCGTCTAAAATGCGGGTGCAAATAAACGCTATTTTTTATTCCTTGGCAACAAGAAAATGAGGTATTCGCTTAATGTGTAGATTGCACTGCGTTAAAACCATTGACAAATAAGCAACTAAATATTCTTTTCACCGCTAGTTGGTATCCAAGTAAGGCCCATCCTACCCTTGGAAACTTCATTCAGCGCCATGCCGAAGCCGTAGCAGAGATGCATCATGTACACGTGCTCTACATCGCTTCTTTGGATGGGCATCACGGTGATCCCGCGTTGGAACAATCCAAGATAAATGGTGTTAGCACAACCATCATTTACTGTGGCAAAGGTTGGGCGAATAAATACCGTGCATTTCGATTTGGTGCACATGTGCTTTTCGAAAAAGAACAACAGCACTTCGATCTTATTCACCACCATGTGTTATGGCCACACAGCTGGCAAGCCAGATGGCTACATAGCAAGTACAAGATGCCTTATATCGTTACTGAGCATTGGACCGGATACGACCAATCACGAAGCCGGCAGAGGCATCCCCTCATCAAGCTTCTGTCTCAATTCGGAGCTGCTAAAGCATTTGCAATTTGTCCGGTAACACAAAATCTTGCGTCAACTCTTAAAGAATACGGCATCACCGCTAATTATCGCGTGGTACCGAATGTTGTAGACACCGATCTCTTCAGCCTCACTCATGCAGGACATCAACGTGTCCGGTTTCTGCATGTCAGTTCATTGGTCGATGAACAAAAAAACATCCGTGGCATGCTTCGCGTGTGGAAGAAAATCAGCGACAAATTTCCCGACGCACACCTCACCATAGGCGGTGATGGCCCTTTTCTATTTTGGAAAAAATCGGCTGATGACATGGGTATTCATGCAGAAAGCATTTCCTGGTTTGGCGAACAAACCTGGCAAGAAGTTGCCTCCAAAATGCAGGCGAGTCATTATCTCTTGATGTTTAGCAATTATGAAAATCTGCCGTGTGTGATTGTTGAGGCGATGGCCTGCGGTCTCGGCATTATCAGCACTCGGGTAGGTGGAATTAGCGAGCATATCAATTCTGATCGCGGCATATTAACTAGTCCGGGCAACGAAGACGAACTCTACAACGCCATTGAACGCGCATGCTTGCAGCCTGATTTGTTCAATCGTGAATCATTGCGCCACTATGCCATCCAACACTTCAGCAAAAAGGCTATCGCAGCACAATTCGATAGTATTTACCGGGAAGCGTTGGGTTAAATCCAACTATTTTTTTCGATAGAAATAAAAAATCACTAACGGAGAAATGAGCATCTCCGCTATCAGCGCTACAAACAGCGTAAGGCTAATTAGTAGTCCGATATAGTAGGTCCCCAAGAAATCAGAAAGGATGAGCGTTAAGAAACCACCGCTGAGGATAAGGGTGGTTACAACCATGGCCTTACCTGTAGTCAAAAAGGTGCGCTTCACCGCATAGATTGGACTCAAACCATCCCGCAGCAAAGTGCGTACACGTGCCAGAAAATGAATGGTATCATCCACCGCAATTCCGAAAGCGATATTGAACACAATGGAAGTACTCACCTTAAGAGGAATCCCCATGGCACCCATGATTCCACCAACAATAACCAGTGGAATCAGATTGGGTATAATGGTTAGTAAAATCATTTTGGGCGATTGATACACGACACCCATAATCAATCCGATGACGAGCATGGATAGCAATAAATCGAGCACCATGTTCTCCACCAGATAGCGGTTATTGAGGTCAATGAGTTGCGCTGTTCCTGTTACCCTATAGTTGAATTTAGAATGGCAATTCTGAGCAATAAATTGATCCAATTGCAAGTTCAGAGATTCGTAATGTTTGCGACCATAGTCGCCCAACTTTCCTGCAATACGCATTACATGCTGATCCTTGTTGTAATGCATATTCACCACATCACCTACCTCCTTTCGGGCAAGAAATTTATTGAGCTTGCGCAAATCAGTGCTGTCTGGAGGAATGGTGTAAAAATCACGAACACCGGCATTCATGGCCTGATTTGCGCTTTTTAAAATCTCATTATAAGACAACAAATTGCCTACTCCATACACCTCTGTGAGCCAATGCTGAAGTGTATCCATATCATGCAAAAACTGCTGATCATTGAGTTGACCGGGATCACTTAGTATGACCGCCATTTCGAATGGTCTGCAACCGGCGAAATTCTTCTCCATATAGAAAAACTCCTGCTTGAGGCGATGCTCATCGCGCAAGTCCTCTAGCATTTTGTTATCTACCTCTATCTGATAAATACCGTATACACTCACTGCGCAAACAGCGACCGTACCTATCATAACTCCTCTTCGATTACGGATAATCCATTGCAGCGAACGATGCAATTTGGCAGTCCAGAAATCATCTGAAACAGCATATATGTAGAGCTTAGCCGGTGTGGCCAAAAACAAAATCGCCGGCAACATGGTGTAGGTTAATCCATAGGCCAGCATGATGCCTACCGACGTATAGATACCGAACTTACTGATCGGCTCAATGCTGGAAAGCATCAGCGTAAGAAACCCTATCGAGGTGGTCAATGCCGTGAGAAACGTGGCCAGACGAATGCTTTTGAAAGCATACCGGATGGCCTCCCTTTTTTCCCTGCCATTGCGCAATTCCTGCATGTACTTCGTTAATACATGTACCGAATCACTCATGCCCACCACAAAAATGATGGTAGGTAAAACGGTCAGCATTAAATCCAGATCATTGCCCAAAATCTTGATAAACCCAAGCGTCCACAGGATAGAAATAAGCACCACTAGCGTAGGAATGAATATGCCCCAAGCCGAACGAAAAGCGATGTATAGAAATAGTATGGTGAGAAGAAGGCTTATCGAAATGAACAGAATCAATTCATGAATCATGAGTTCCACATACAAACGCTGCCCTAGCGCTCTCCCGATCAAGTGCGTGCGATGAAATCCAAACTCGGCTACGGTCTTCTCAATATCCTCCGAAAGCTTATCGCAACCCGCCTTCGAGAGTTTCTCAGCATGGCGAATATTAATGGCGACTGACTTAAAATCCTCCGAAAAAAAATACCCGACTACACCAGAGGACTGAGTTATTTCAATTGAATCGACACCATAGTTTTCAGGTTCCTGCCAACGCAACACAGGCAGCTGCATGACCTGCCCTAGCACCGGATCACGCACATAACGTGTAAGCTGCGTAGGGCCTACTGCATTCACCACATTGTCGACCGCGCGCAGCCGTTGATTCAAGCTATCAACCTTGGTCAGAAAATCACGACTGAAAACACTTCCATCGTTTTCAAGCGCTACGATAAAGAAGTCGTTATCCGTTTCGAATGTTTCTCGAAATTGAATATAGAAATCTGTTTCCGGATCGTTCTTGGGAAAGAACGCTTCGAAATCGTAGCTAAACTTCAATCGGGAAGCTAAAACCACACTGATCACACTCAGCGCGGCCACGCTAATGATGGTAATTATTGCGCTTCTTCTATTCATACTTCACTGTCATCAATCACAAAACAACCTCACCATCCTAAGGTTTACACGTCAATGAAAAACGATACATTATTTCTTGAGTGAATCACGAATTTCTTCGAGCAACTGCTCTGAGCGGTTCACAACAGGGGCAGCAGCAGGCTCATTGCGGCGCATTCTATTCATGGCCTTAATTACCATAAACATGCATGCCGAAACAATCACGAACTCAATGGTCAGCGTAATAAATGTACCATATGCGATAACGGGACCGATTTCCTTAGCGTTCTCCAAAGACAACCCGCTTCCGGAAGCCTCCGCCAATTCACGCGCCTTGCGCACGTTTTCAGAAAGCGGATAGTACAAATTGGAAAAGTCGCGTCCTTGAACCAATCCCACAAGTGGCATTACCATGCCATCGATAAATGCGGAAACTATTTTACCAAACGAAGCTCCCATCACAAAAGCGATAGCCATATCGATAAGGTTTCCTTGCAGCGCAAATTGCTTGAACTCTTTAAGCATAGCCTAGGGTGATTAGTGTGTTTATGTCATCAAATATAGGAGTATTAACTAAAAAGGGCCCGAAACTCGGGCCCTTTTCAATTTATCTGTGAGCGACTTATTTCTTGTCCTCTTTCACTTCTTCAAAGTCTACATCGGTCACTTCAGAATCCTGAGAGCCGGCATTACCTGTATTCGCTGATTCTTGACCTGACGCATTATACATATCAGTAGCCGCAGCACCGAACACATTGTTCAAGTTCTCGATAGCCGACTTGCAGCGTGTGATATCCTTTTCAGCGTGTGCCTTTTTCAATTCTTCTAGAGCGCTCTCAATTGG
>CANHPZ010000014.1 GCA_947462725.1 Flavobacteriales bacterium | reverse complement strand
CCCACGCGCATAGCGCTGCGCGATTGCACGATTTCAAATTGCTTAAATCGGAATGGCTTTACCGGTGTGGGCATGGAATTAATTAAGGCTACACGAACATAGTCATGGAACCCTAAACATGCAACCCTATTCTTCGGACTTCGACTGATTCCACGTCTTGTATTGCCCTTGCTGCATCTTCCTATCGGCAGGCACCTCACGCAGAGGTTCACAGGGCCGCAAAGATTCCATGCAATGACGGGGCAACTGCTGATAGATGCGCGTGCCTTCCGTCTTCCATTCCATCATTTGATCAGATACAACCTTCACCACTTTGGCCGGATTTCCAGCAACAATACTGCGACGAGCAACATGGGTATCGGCAGTTACAAATGATAGGGCGCCAATAATACACTCATCCTCTACCACTACCCTGTCCATGATAACCGCATTCATACCCACCAAGCAATTTTTACCGATTGTGGCTCCGTGAATGATAGCGCCATGCCCAATATGTGCCCCTTCCATCAAAGTAACGGTAACACCAGGAAACATATGAATAGTGCAGTTCTCCTGCACATTGCAACCGTCTTCAATTATGATTTGACCCCAATCGCCGCGAATTGCAGCGCCCGGGCCGATGTATACATCGCGACCAATAATCACATTGCCCGTTACAGTTGCGTTGGGATGCACAAAAGCGGATTCATGAACAACAGGCACGAAACCACCAAACTCGAAAATGTTGGCCATTATTCCCTTCGTTTTTTTTAAACTCGTTCCAAAACAACCGCATATCCTTGGCCGACACCGATGCACATAGTGCAAAGAGCATATTCACCGCCAGTTTCATGCAATTCTAAGCTCGCATTCAGGAGCAAACGTGCACCACTCATGCCTAGTGGATGTCCTAGTGCTATTGCCCCACCATTGCGGTTGAGTCGAGCATCATTATCATCAATTCCAAGCTCACGCGTGCAAGCAAGCACCTGCGCAGCAAATGCCTCATTCACTTCTATTACATCCATGCTATCCATAGTAAGGCCCGAGCGCTTTAATGCCAATCGGCTTGCTTCGACAGGACCGATACCCATTATGCGGGGCTCCGTGCCAGTCACAGCAGATGCAATAATGCGCGTCAACGGCTTAAATCCATGGGCATTTATTCCCTGTTCAGAAGCAATGAGAAGCGCAGCAGCACCATCATTCAACCCGGAGGCATTGCCTGCGGTAACAGTGCCACCACTCCTGAATGCCGCTTTCAACTTAGCCAATCCCTCCAACGTTGTTTCAGGCCTTGCAAACTCATCGCGGTCAAATAGAATTGGATCTCCCCTGCGTTGGGCAATCGATACAGCAACAATCTCCTTGGACAGTCTTCCTGCATCGGCAGCGCGTTTGGCTTTCTGTTGCGACCAAACAGCAAAAGCATCCTGATCATCTCGGCTAATCTGGAACTTCTCCGCCAAATTCTCCGCCGTTTCTCCCATGGCGTCCACTCCATACATTTCCTTCATGCGCGGATTGATAAATCGCCATCCAAAACTGCTATCAAACATTTGAGCATCGCGACCGAAAGCCGTGGATGTCTTAGATATCACCCATGGACCGCGTGTCATGTGCTCAATGCCTCCGGCTATGAAAACATCGCCTTCCCCGGCATGCGCTGCGCGAGCTGCATTCACCGCAGCGGCCATGCCTGATGCACACAATCGGTTGACCGTCTCTCCCGGCACATTCTGAGGCAATCCAGCAAGCAAGGCAGCCATGCGAGCCACATTTCGATTGTCTTCACCGGCTTGATTAGCACACCCCATTATGACATCAGCAATGGCGAGCGGATCTAATTTATGTTGACGCTGTAAAAGCTCGCGAATAACATGCGCCGCCAAATCATCAGCACGCATTGTAGAAAGAGTACCGCCAAAATTTCCAATAGGCGTGCGAACGCCATCAATGATATATGCATCCATAGAATAAAATTAACTTACGGCAAAGATGGCTGTCAATCGATGAGGTTCAGCGAACCACGTTTAGATTTTGAAAGGTGATTTCAACGCGAAAGCCTGTATGATTTGTAACGGAGAATTTACCCTTCAGTTGACGCGTAAACAAACCAATTAGTTTGAAACCAAACGTCTTGCCCTTGGTAATATCTGCATCCTGAGGCAATCCCGGACCATTATCGGCTATCACCAGAACAGCCCCACTGTCCTTCACTTTCAGCGAAACCAACAGCTTGGGATCCTCCATTCCTGGAAATGCGTGAATGAAAGCATTACTTACAAGTTCATTCACCAACAGCGCCAATGGCACCGCGTTTTTATTGTCGACATAAATTTCATCCAGATCCAATTCAACCACATCACGACGTGCTGGTAACAATGACTGTTGCAATGACTGCGTTAATGCCGCTATATAATCGCGAAGATTAATTCGATTGAAAACCTCTGTTCTATACAACTTGTCGTAGATGAGAGCCAGGGCACTGATGCGATTTCGAATTTCATTAAAATATTTCTTTACCAATACATCCTTTTCGTGCGTGCTATTGATTTCGAGCAATGCGACAATGAGCGTTAGATTATTCTTCACACTGTGATGCACTTCGCCCAACAAAGCTTCCTTCTCATGAAGTGAGCGTTCCAAAGAAAGTTCCTGCTTCTTCATCTTGGTTATATCTACACCATATCCAATCATGAAAGCGAATTTCCCCTCAGCGCTTAAAACCGGAAAGAAACGACGCAGCATATAACGCCGCTCCGCATTGGCATTGGTGCCCGCGTCTTCAAATTCCACAGCTTGTTTCGAATCCTTTGCCTGTAGAAAAATCGCGCGTCGATGCTCGGCCTTGGTGGTATCAAGATTTTTAAATCTGCAGTAATCGAAATCATCACGACCCAGCAGGTAGTCGCGCGTTTCTTGATTCGTCACAGCAATTGGATTTAAGTATAAATACTTATGATCCTCATTGAAAATGGCAATGTCAACCGGAATGTTATTTAGTATAGCTTCATAAAATTTCTTCTGGTCCTCAGCCCTAGTATTGACATTAACCATGCGGGTGTTTTCCTTAAAAATACCCGATATCTGACTGAGCCTTCCATTTTCATCAAAAGCAATTTGCGCCTCAAGAATGAAATACCTTCTTTCCAATTTCATTTTCAAGTTCTCCAATCCCACGGTGTTGTGAATTACCGATGCAGACTTAAATGCTTGCAAAATCAAACCAGGTTCTTCGAATTTGCGAAGCAACGTAAGCGGATTTCCTGACGCACCAGCAAGGCCCAGCAGCTGCGTCAGGTTTTCTGAAAAATCAATAACCCTATCCTGCAAATTCCAGGTAAAACTGCCCAGATGCGCAACGATTTCAGCACGGCGAAGGTTCTCCAGCAACTTTTGATGATGCTCGGAGTTACTTGAAATTTCGGTGTTCTTTTCTTGAAGCAGCTTCTGCAATTCAGCATTCGATTGCACAAGCTGATAGATTTTTCTGCGCAGAATAAGCTTGATGCGCAAATAATTATCGTCAAAAACACGATAAGCCTTATTGATCGCGTGAATAAAAGATGAAGACGACTCCTGCTGCGGATTGTCGCTCAATTGCCGACGTAGCAGCCAATGCATATCATCTTCCTTCCTTGCCATCTGCTATCAAAAATACTATTGATTTGTAATATCAAGCATCAAATTATTCAGATGTGATTTGAGTTCAAACGAATTCCAAGGCTTTGAAAAATATCGATCCGGAATAGCGGCAACAGCATGATTATTTTGAATATCGCGTTGATGTTGCCCAGTTAAAAGCACTGTTGAGCATTTCGGAAATTGCTCCAACACCTTGGCTATAATCTCAACTCCTGTGATATCGTCCAAGAAATAATCCGTAACCAAGACCTTTAAATTTCTTTGGCTCGATTGTATTTGAGCCAATACGCTATCTACTTCTTGTCCTGACGTCGCCAATTCTACATCGCACACAGCGCCGATAGCATCAGTGATTTGATACCGCAACAATTCCAAAATGGTCAAATCATCATCAACAACCAAAACAACATTTTTGTGCATAGCGAGGGAGGGCGATTAATCAAGAATAATAAAGCGCCAAAATAGGGGAATACTCCTCCGACAAAAGCTGTCAAAAATCAGTTCCCCTATCTATTTCACGCGCTTCAACAACTCTGCAGCTTCTCTTATTACATCTTCCACATGCGTAGTGCGCATAGCCTCAGTGCGATTGATATTGAGAGCCTCCAAAACATTGAGTAGCTGATCGATTCCTTTTTGTTGTCGGGCCAATAGATTCTTCGCTACTTGCAATTCTGAAACATTGCGGGCATAAAATCGAACTGTATTTTCATTAGGCACGCGAAAAGCGTCGGCATCAAACGTTACGTCTGCTACTGCAAATTCAACATGCAAACGCAAGCCATTAGCAACTAAATCGTGATTCAAGCCCAGCGCGCCTAGCAATTCGTGATAAGGCAAGGCCAACAATTCGCCAAATGCACTCTTTGCCGCTTGATTGGAGAAACATAAAAACTGCTTCTTGAAATCAATTTCAAAAACGGGATTGGGATTCTGTTCAGGGAAATTGGATAAGCGCTTCACACGATCATTGCGTTCATCGATTTTCCGTTCCAGCAGTGCTTTGCTCCGCATTAAGTCCGCATTGGACAATTCCAATTCCCGATTTTTAAAATTTATTTCTTCATTTTGGCGAATGGTATCCTCCAAGCTCTTCAAGGTCGTGGCATGCAAGAAAACATAATCTGTGATATAATCTTGGGGCGAGAAATCGGTTGATGTTAAATTGTAATCGGCCAAGGCATGATTGCTATTCACAACAGGATTTGCCAACACGAGGAGCAATCGCTCATTGACCATGTGAGCCGTGCATTTAAATTTCTGATTGTGCTGCAAGGAGTGGAAAAAAAACAACTTTTTACGTTGGGTATGGTCACCCCATAATTCTTCATCATTCCGCACATTATCCCATACAAAAAAATCCTGAAACTTAGAACCATTATGCATGTCAGGTGAGGACTTTTGATACACACTGCCCATGCCCACAATAACATTGCGACTATCAAGCAACACATAACCCGGACAACTTTTTTCCAACGCTAACCAAAGCCTATCGGTTTGTTCCTTTTGACGCTTGTGAAACTGCCAATGTTGAAGCATGAGTGAACACTTATCCGCCAAAGCACGCTGGTATTCCAGCGTGATTTCATTCGGGGCGCCCATGGTAAAAAAGGCGTAGAAAAACCCTAGTGTAAGACCATTCTCATCAGCAATGGGAGCAGAAACCAAACACGTGGAGCTCGACAGAACGCCATCGGTGGGTTCTTGAAGCCAATGCGGAATTTGGTCATTGGATCCCACTATCAAAGTACCACCGGCAAAGGAGTGACATTGATCCCAATCCTCTTCCGACAATTCAATTGTCAAATCAAGAATGTCATTTGACTTGATGCGCTGGATATGATTGGGAAATACGAAATCAATAAAGCAAATGGCAGGATTCGCGACGCGGGAAAAATCATTCACTACAGCCTGCATTGCCAACCAATCCAATACGGTCGAACTTAGCAAAAGATCATGAATCTTTCCCATTTCAGCACTCTTCATAATTTTCAGTGTTACACCTGCAATTTACGAAAGAACGAAACAAGCTCCTGATCAATTTGCCAAACTCAAGCTTGAAGGCTCAATGCCCAACATGAGCATATCATCAGTTTGCAAGTTCATTCCTTGCCAGCGTCTTAACAATAGATTTATTTCACGCTCGCGATTGGAGGGTACCTCCGAGATTACCGTTTGAATCACATTGAGCAAACCCTTAGTCGATAGTTTCTTTGAAAGCGGTCCTCCGAATTGATCGGTGACACCATCGCTATAAAAGAAGAACTGATCACCCGACAAATAAGGAACGGTTACAATTTTCACATCTTGGTCTTCAATTGCAGTTCCTAAAGATTTCCCTTTGAACTTGTGATAATGCAGTATCCCCGTTTGCGCTTCAAAACGAATGAATCCCATTTTGAACCCTGTAATATGCATCAAGGATGCTGCTGGCTCTATTTTGAACATTATCATATCGAGGCTGTCATTGACGCCATCAACATTGTTCATTTTCGCCAAGTTATTCATCAATGAGTTATTCAACTCATGCACGATTTCCATCAACCCTTGTGTGCGGGCAATAATATTTGAAATTATCTCGTGGCTTAGCACCGAGAGCAGCGCAGCAGGTATTCCATGTCCTGTGCAATCGCCCAGACCACCAATGACTGCCTCTTGTTCCGGAAAGATCCTCAAAAAAGGAAAGTCGCCACCAATGATGTGCATCGGTCGATTGATATGCACCGTGCTATGGAATAGCGCATCAAAATCTTTGCGCTGAGGAAAAATAGCCTTTTGGATTTTCTCAGCATAAATAATAGAACTCGTAAGGTCATTCAATGAATCGATGACATTCTCCAGTTCACTTTGCGAAACAGGCTTGGAAATAAATCCGGCCATACTCGTTTCCAAAGCGCGACGAAAATTGGAGTCTTCCGTATTTCCTGTGATGTAAACCACAGGTACAGGCTTGAGTTCTTGAATTCGCTTGGTAACCTCGATACCATCCATAGCATCATCCAGGCGAATGTCCATCAAAACCAAGTCAGCAGAGCTATCTTGAAAATAATGAATCACATCTTCACCGTTGGTAAAACAAGCCACCACCTCATGTCCAAGATCTTCGACATACTGCTTATGAAGCTCTTGAATAATCAGATGGTCCTCGACAATTACAATCTTCTTCTTCCGAATCATTTACATTGAGAATGAGGCGAAGTTAATCCCTTTGTGACAACTAGTGACATATCCATGCGCAAAACCGCATGTCAACTGATATATGTCTGCACACGCCTTATGTTTGTCGCATGAATAACGACCAAAAGCGACCACTTATTCTTGTCACTAATGATGACGGCGTATTCTCAAAAGGAATTCTGGCGCTTACAGAAGCAGTGCTGCCTTTTGGCGACGTTGTAGTGGTGGCCCCCGACAAACCACAATCGGGTATGGGGCATGCAGTAACCATCAATAATCTGTTGAGGCTGCATCCATTGAAATATGACTTGCCGGTTAGCGCAGCGTATTCATGCAGCGGCACACCAGTTGACTGTGTGAAATTGGCGATATACAAAGTCATGCATCGCAAACCTGATCTAGTTGTTTCGGGCATTAATCACGGATCTAATTCGAGCATCAACGTCATATACAGCGGCACTATGTCGGCCGCCATGGAAGGCGCAGTTGAAGGTATTCCGGCTATCGGCTTTTCATTGCTTGACCATAGTTCTGATGCCGATTTCGAGGCTTCCAAACAGGTAGTACATAAAATAGTAAAAGCGACGCTAGAGAACGGTATGCCCGAAGGTATTTGCCTCAATGTAAATATTCCAAAGGGATCACCATCGACGATACAAGGTATTCGTATTTGCCATCAGGCCAAAGGATATTGGGAAGACAATTTTGATGTAAGAACTGATCCTCACGGCAAGCCTTATTATTGGCTCACAGGTGAATTCAAATTGATGGATGAGGGGTTAGACACTGATGAGATTGCGTTGGCCAATAACGTTGTTTCCGTAGTGCCAGTGCACTTTGATTTAACCGCTTATCGAACAATGGATCAACTCAAAAAATGGAATCTATGAGAAAAGGAAAAATCGATCATGTCGGATACGGCATATTAGGAGGCATACTCGGAGCAGTAATCGGTTTTTTCCTATTTGGTTTAGGCTTCTCTTGGCTCAATGAAATTTACATGAGCGAATTCATAAACGACGTTTTTCTGGGTTCAGCGCTTCAGGATTTTCAGAGCCGCATCCTATCGTTCTCCATGCTTCTTGACATTGTACTTTTTTTCTTACTCATTCGAAGAGGCTACGAGGAATTTTGCAAAGGACTTATAGTTGTACTCGTCATTTCTGTTGCTGTTATTGCATGGATGTATTAAACCAAACACAACAATCGTGAAGCTTTACATCATCGCAGGGGAAGCATCAGGCGATCTTCACGGGTCGAATTTGGCACGTCAACTGCGGGCGCACCGCAGTGATTTAGAACTGCGCGGATGGGGTGGCGACTTGATGTCAGAACAAGGTGTGGATGTGGTGAAGCATTATCGCGATTTGGCATTCATGGGTTTTGTAGAGGTTCTCTTGAACATCCGAACGATACTTCGCAACATCCGGTTTTGTAAAGAAGATATACTTGCCTTTCAACCCGAGGCACTCATTCTTATCGATTACCCGGGATTCAATATGCGCATTGCTCGATGGGCTCATGAACAAGGTATTCCCGTTCTTTATTACATCGCTCCACAAGCGTGGGCTTGGAAAGAGAATCGCGTGCACGCAATGAAGAAATACATAGACCAACTCTATGTCGTACTCCCTTTCGAAGAAGCCTTTTTCGCCAAGCATGGCATTCATTCGCACTACGCAGGTCATCCCTTGCTCGATCAACCCATGGGCGGTGATGCTGAGCGAATAGAATTTTTGCGCAGGAACAAACTCAGCGACAAGCCGATCATTGCCTTACTTCCCGGCAGTCGCAAACAAGAAATCAGGTCCATGCTTCCAATGATGGCGGCCATGCAAAATGATTTCCCCCACTATCAGTTCATTGTTGGCGGAGCTCCCGGACAAACACCCGCATTCTATTCCGCAACCATGCACTCATCCGCAGTGCCTGTGATTTTCGGCCAAACGCAAGCACTTCTCAAACATGCGAGCGCAGGGCTTATTACCAGCGGAACAGCCACGCTCGAAGCCGGGATTTACAAACTACCACAAGTGGTTTGCTACAAAGGCTCGGCCATCAGCTATGCCATTGCCCGACGCCTTGTAAAAATCAAGTACATATCGCTTGTCAACCTGATACTCAATCGCAAAGCAGTAACTGAGCTCATTCAACATGAATTCAATTCTGTTCAATTGAAATCCGAACTAACCCGCCTCTTAAACAATGAAGGGGTAAGGCAACAGATTGCCATTGATTATGCCGAGTTACATGACCAACTAGGAGGTGCTGGAGCTTCAGAAAGAACTGCCATTCACATGTTGAAAATTCTTGAGGAACGGCAAATTCAGCCGAAACAACACGGCTAACTTGCCGTTCATGAGGTGGTGGATAATCTGCATAATTCTGCTCGGCACAGCACAGTCAATTACTGCTGACCCGATTTTGATTGGGATGCATTGCCAATCGAGCTATTTGCGTTCAGGAATTGCGATAAGCGTCGGTAGTTATAAAGTATGTGCCGACGACAAGGTCCTTTTCACGATTCATGCTGGTCAAAATGCAGACATCACTGCGGTTTCAGGCAAGGTGAATATTTTCTATTCAGGAAAGAATTATACAAGCAATAAAAAACTAACCTTTCGTGCCGAAGAACCATCAGAATTCAAAGCACAACCTGCCGGACACAAAGCTTCAAGCAGAATTTACAAAGGCGAATTGATTGCTTTCTCCATCAATGGCCATTTGCAATTGGTGAACAAGGTCGATATAGAAGATTATGTGGGCGGCGTCATTGAAGCTGAAAGTGGATCCGGCCAGCAACTCGAATACTACAAAGTTCAAGCGGTAATCAGTCGAACGTACGCACTCAACAATCGCACACGCCATGTTGGCGATGGCTACGAAATTTGTGATGCCACGCATTGTCAGGTATACCATGGCAAGCCCCGACATGAACCCCTCGCTGTGAAAGCAGCGGCGGCTACAGAGGACATTGTAATTGTTGACCATCAAATCAATCTTATCACTGCCGCCTTCCACAGCAATTGCGGCGGCAAGACCATCAACGCTGAGGAGGCGTGGTCGAAACCAGTTTCATATCTCGTGGGTCGCCCCGACACATTTTGTTTATCCATGCCCAATCACCAGTGGGAAAAACGTATTCCCCGAGAAAAATGGCAGAGCTACCTCAAACAAAAACGCTCATCCAACGATATGGCATCGGCAGACGGCGTCATCATTGGCGAGTACAACCCCATGTTTTGCCACGATTCTACCTTGTACATTCCATTGCGCACCATGCGCACGGATTTGAAACTGCGCTCTACCCATTTCAACATTTCCCATCAAGGAGAAGAGGTTGTATTTAAAGGAAAAGGCTTCGGGCATGGCGTGGGGCTATGTCAAGAAGGCGCCATGCACATGGCTCAATTGGGTGGTAGTTATGAAGACATAATCCATTTCTATTACACCGATGTGCATCTTATACCGCGCCATATGTTGTGGTTCTTCAAGGATTAGGAGTTAACACTCTTTTGGACTGCCTTAACAACTGCGAGGCCTGCGTGCGTTTTACATTCGCAGCTACGATATGAAATCGCAGATGAAAAAGAATATACTCTTCATTATTGGTTTGGGGCTTTTGATGGCCGGCAATGCATGGGCGCAGCAAAAAGCACAAATACGCATCAAGAAAAATATCAATGGTGTTGAATACGAAGAAAATCGAGAGATTATCCTCGACGACAATCGGCAGCTTGAAGATGTTTTGAAAGAACTCAATCTTCAGAATCAATCTGAACAAGGATTGATTGATCAGCAAATTGAAATTAGCATTCAATCAACGGGTGATGCCGGCATGATGCCCGGCAGCACAATGCAGGCGTGGCCCTTCGCGCTGAATACACCTCAAGCGCAACGCAAACCTACTCTGGGCGTCATGCTGCGCGAATATTCTTCGTCATCAACCGAGACTCGTAGCGATAAGGAAGTCGTAATCACTGAAGTCATCCCAAACACATCGGCAGCGCGCGCTCAGTTGCAGGCAGGTGATATTATACTCAAAGTAAATGACGAAAAAATCAACTCAACGCAACAGGTAATCAATCAGGTAAAACAGCTGGATGCCGGTGGGGAATTGAAGCTACTTGTGAAACGCAATGGCAAGAAAAAGCGCATCACAGCTGTCATTGAACCGACTCCAAAATTCGAATCTGCCAATGGTCAAATCAATTTATTTCTCAGCCCCGACTCCATTACCATGTTCGATTTGTCGATGGGCGATTCACTAAAAATCTCTCAACCGTTCAGCCTGAATCAAGATGGTTTTAGAGCCGGTGAATCAGCTTATCTAGGAGTAACTCCATCGAATAAAATCGCAACAGCAGGAGTGTCCATCAATGTAGAAGACCATTCACCGGCCGCTGATATGGGCCTCATGGATGGTGATGTCATTCTGGAGTTCAATGGCGAAACCGTGGGCGACTTTGGTGCCTTGGCCAATGGCGTTCGTAAATGCAAACCGGGCAGCATTGCAGAATTGCTCATTCAACGTGATGGCAAAGAAAAAAGAATCACAGGAGCTATCGGAAAGCGCAACCTGAGTGCAGCAGATGATTTCCAAATTTTCCATGATTACAAAGGCATGGATGACGAAGGAAATTATTTCTACGACTTTGAGTTCAACATGGATGCAGAAGATTTGCAAAAGCAAATGGAGCAGTTCTTCCGCGACTTGAATCAACCACTTCCCGAGGGTATGTATCCCGGCGCGGCAGCAGCTAGTGGCAGCATGATTCGCATAGAAGATACTGACATCGCTAAAATGCAAACACTTGAAATACCCGTTAAGCGTTTGATGTTCGATCAATTGTCATTCATTCCGCAACCCGCAGTTGGGTTGGTTGAAATCAGCTTTACCACAGCACAAGCACTTCCCGTAACAGTTGTTTTAAAAGATGAATCTGCGCAAGTCCTGCTCTATGATGAACGCGCTCTCAATAACAATTCGTACGAACGTGTCATTGATTTGAATGCCTATCCCATGGGCAATTACTACCTCATCATTCAACAAGGCGACGCCGCCTATTCAAAAAAACTGGTGAAGTATCAAGAGAAGAAGTAACCCATTACACTTCCCACATCTTGCCCGTTCTAAATACCGTTCCTTTAAAATAGGCTACGACCTTATCGTTCTGATTTTTCACGGTGATGTGATACAACCCCGTGCGCGTGGTTATACTCTTTTCTTCAACATCGGTAGTAAGCACATCACCCTCCATCACCGGAGCCACGTGCGAAATGGATGTTTCAATCGAAACCGATTGAATACCGTGAGCGTTGCTAGCGAATGCCAGGGCGCTATCTGCCAAAGAATAGGCGATACCTCCATGAGCGATAGCAAATCCATTGAGCATTTCTTTTCGCACTTGCATCCTCAAGCAAGAAATTCCTGCGCCATCTTGCAAACGCACAATACCTAACCATTGCGACATCGGGTCGTTGTTGTACATCTTGTCGACTATGCGTGTGGCTAAAGATTCCATGCTTCAAAAATAAGTTTCAAATGAAAAAAAGCCATAGTCCTCCATTCATGGTTGTCTGCTACATTTGACCATGCCCATTCGGATGCTTATCCTTCATATCACGTTATTACTTTCTTCGCAAAAGTTGTGTTCTCAGAAAACAACAGAAGAGGATTATGCCACATCTTCAGCGAAATCGAAAACGCCTACGACTCAAACTCGCTGGCAAGACCGATTGGTCTTTGGAGGAAATCTCGGAGGTTATTTTGGTAACCCAACCTATCTCCAACTGAGTCCAATGGTGGGCTATCGCACAACAGACTGGTGGGTCAATGGCATTGGAGTGAATTACACCTATGTATCTTCATCGAGCTACCAGGAGAATATTTATGGAGCGAGTATTTGGACGCGGGCGTATGTGCTCAAAGCACTGATAGCGCACAGCGAGTTTGAAATTTTGCAGCGCAATGCTATTGATCGTTATGGCAACACAGCGCAAGCAAATGTTCCTGTGTGGTTGGTTGGCGCAGGCTACAACAGTGGTGGCAGCCGACTGGGCCTAAGTGCCATGATTATGTATGATCTGATACAAGACCCCAACTCACCCTACAACAATCCGATCATACGTATAGGCGGATTGTTTGGATTCTAATTGGAAGTAGAATCCACCAGAGCTTCTTCGACAGTCGCCTCTTCCTCCTGCACAACTGGTGGTGCTGCATTGTCTTCTATAGCCGGAGCATCCGATTCCATTACCGCCGGAACATCATCTTCAGGCAATTGATCCAACTGCTTCTCCACTTTGCGTTCCTCCTCTTCGCGCACGTCACTCGCCACTTCTTTGCTATATCGCTCAAAGTAATTATCCCCGATAAGCCCCATCAATCGTGCGATTTGCGACTGCCTGCGCTTCATATAGCCACCGGGTTTGGCCACACTGTACTTCACCGGATTGGGCAAGCACGCGGCAATGAGAGCAGCCTGTTCGCGAGAGAGCTTCGAAGCAGAAACACCGAAATAATCTTTAGCAGCAGCGCCAACACCAAACTTACACGGCCCCATTTCGATCACGTTGAGGTACACTTCCATGATGCGATCCTTACCCCAAACCCATTCAATCAAATAGGTGAAATACACCTCAAAACCTTTGCGAATCCACTTGCTGAACTTATTGGAACCGGGCCATAGAAAAACATTCTTTGCCGTTTGCTGAGTAATGGTACTTGCACCCCTGTACTTCCCTTTTTTCTTACCTATAGTTTCATTGTACTTCTTGGCTTTCTCCACCGCGCCCCAATCGATGCCACCATGCTTCATGAAGTTATTGTCTTCACTCGCCACAACAGCCAATTTCATTTGACGAGAAATCTGATCACCATCCACCCACTCTTTATGAAAGGTAGAGCCGGCAGGACAATCGCAAGTGAGTTGCAGATAGGTAGTGGGTGGATTAATCCACTTCAATGCTACTACCCATAGAAAGGTTGTTCCCAGAAAAATTAGAGCACCCATCCAGCACCAGCGCCAAATGCGAGCTCCAATTGACTTTTGTTGTGCCGTCGATTTCATTATTTCAAACCGAGCTTGGATTTAATATCCGAAGGAATCGCATCCTTGTGAACTACGATGCCTACTGTTTTCATCATGAAATAATATTTTGATACGTGCTGATATCCCTTGAACGGATTCGATGTACCCCAGGAATTCTTAGTGATGTAATAGATGTTTCCATTCTGATCCTTCGACTTTCCTGTGATGTGCATCAAGTGATCGTCGGTAGTTTCAAAACGATCAAATGCATCTTGTCGCAATTGCTGACTGGGCACCAATTCCGCATGTAACTTCGACCAAAACTCTTCCTTCTTGGGTTGCTCTGCCGGGATAATTGCTACGCCTTGCTGAAATGAAAATCCCTTTTCGCTCACATCTGCATCCCATGCAATGGTGTATCCGTTGTCGATGGCATGATCAGCAATGCGGCCCAGATCATCCAAGGTGACATTATAAAAACTTCCTTTAGCCCAATTGTCGGGCACTTCAAGAACAAACGACGAGTAGAAAGGATGATGGCTAAACGAAGTAATGCTCACATAATCGGCAGCGTTCAGCTCCAACTCATCACGAAAAGTAGCTGCTGTAAATTTTTTACCCTCGTAGGCAAACGTAGCATCAGGCAGTGGACCGATTTCAGCATCCAGAATTCCTTCGATAGAACGCTTCCAACCGGGACCATCTTCGTTCAGTTTCTTGTCAAGCACAGTCTTCACGGTCGACTCTAGCACAGCATCCATCCCGTTGTGATTGTGCTCCAAAACACCCGGCTTCAAGCCTGTATAAGCCGACTCAGGCACAACACCATAATCACGCAGCACGCTAATGACATCATGGCTAAGACCACCCGGACCGAATTGCTGCTTGCCTTGATAACGAACATATGCATCGGCCTTGAGCGGATAATTGATACGCACATTGTACATCTCCGAAAGATCCACAGCTTTGCCACCTTTGCGCAACACCTCTGCTTCCAGAAATGATACGGTAGCGAAACTCCAACACGTGCCGGTTTGACATTGATTTTCCGTTGCACCGGCAGCATTTTCTTTAACTACAGAAAACACATAAGGCGAAGTCGATGGTTGCTGACCAAATGCAGTAACCCCTGCAAGCAGCGTTAAGAATAGAGCAGATATTTTTTTCATAGATGAAAATTAAAGCACAATGATACTCTTCATTCGCTGTCCTATCAACCTCAAAATGTTCAAATGCGTCGGAGTCCCTCCAAAAAAGGGACACCTGAAATGCCCAGATTTGACGAACGAATATTCTTCTTTATGAAAAAATCAATTGCCGTGGTTTGCGGCGGATACAGCGGCGAATCGGTAGTAAGTATGCGCAGTGCGCAAATGGTCATGAATAACATCGACCGCCAGCTTTATGACCCGTTGAAAATTGTCATCACGCTCGACCGTTGGTATGCCGAACATGAAGGAGCGGAGATTGATATTGACCGCAGCAACTTCACGGTCATGATTGAAAATCATCGCCGCACATTCGATGGTGTGTTTATGATAATTCACGGAACACCCGGTGAGAATGGCATATTGCAGGGCTACTTTGAATTGCTCAACATACCCACCACTACAGGTGACACGCTCAACATGGCCATGACCTTCAATAAAAAAATGACAACGCGTGTATTGGGGACATTTGGTTTTCGCGTTGCACGCAGCATCACCTTAAAAACAGGAGAATCCTATTCCAACACAGCCGTTATTGAGCAAGTTGGTTTGCCCTGTTTTGTAAAACCGAACTGCGGTGGAAGCAGCATTGGAACATCACGCGTAAATGTGGCCGAAGACCTGAATAAAGCCATAGAAACAGCCTTCAAAGCAGATGATCAAATCATCATTGAAGAGTTCATTCAGGGTGATGAAGTTACTTGTGGCGTTATACAATGGCAAGGAAAAACTACCGCGCTTCCCATCACACAAATCGTATCCAAGAAAGAGTTTTTCGATTTCGAGGCCAAGTATCAGGGGCAATCCGAAGAAATTACGCCGGCGCCTATAGATGCTGAACTTTATCGTCAAGTGCAGGCGCAATCCGAAGACATATACCGGAAACTGGATTGCAGAGGAATGATTCGTGTGGACTATATCCTGCGTGGCCAAGAAATCTTCGTGATTGAAGTGAATACAACTCCGGGATTTTCAGAGGCCAGCATCATTCCACAGCAAGCAGCAGTTCAGGGCATTGATAAGAAGGCATTGATCTCAGCAGTGATACAAAGCTGCTATTAACTAAGGCATCAGAATTGGCGGCTCATTGGCGTCCTTATCAGCTTGCATTTCACGGCGTTGTTTCCAATATGTGCGCAGCAGCAAAACTGTAGTTACACCTATAAATCCGATGATGATATAGCCAACATAATTTTCAATAGCAGGAAATTGTGTGCCCAAGAAAAAGCCTATCAAACTGAGTGAGGTAATCCACAATGCTCCACCAATCAAGTTGAAGAACATAAACGTCGGAACGGGCACACGAATAACACCTGCAATGATGGGTGCAAACGTTCTGATGATGGGTAAAAAACGTCCCAATACCAATGTCTTTCCTCCATGCTTAGCGTAGAACGATTGTGTGATATCGAGGTATTTGCGCTTGAAAATAATTGACTCTTTACGCTCAAACAATGGCGGCCCTACTCGTCTTCCGAATATGTAACCGAAAAGACTTCCTAAAACAGCTGCGCCAAACATCATCAGCGTAAGCGGCGTTATGTCGGTACCCAGCAACTCAGGCTTCGTTCCACAAATAAGTCCGGATAAAAAAATGAGAGAATCGCCTGGCAAGAAAAAACCGATAACCAATCCGTTCTCGGCGAATATCACAAGCAGCAAGAGAACTAGTCCTCCATGATGAATGATCGACTCCGGGTTAGTTAACTCCTTTAGGAACTCCAACACTTGCATTGGCGAAAGATAAAAAGAAACCCTTTCGTGTCAAGATGATGCTTATTAAGCTTCTGTCCATACTCGGGTTCCCTCAGAACAATTGGCGCAAATATCCATGCTGCCGCGCGAAGAGAACAAGGCTTGTCGAAAGCCGCGGTATGCCTGGTTGTTCCATATTTCTTGAAAAGTGCTACGCGTCAAATCACCCATTTTGTGGGATGCGTCCTTATCAAAACAACACGGAACCACTGCCCCATCCCACGTAATTACACAACCACTCCACATGCGCCAGCAATGATTATCAAGGGCATTCTTGACACGATAACGGCCATCGCTCAATCGCATGTAGCGACTGTACTTCTCATTCTTCGGAATCAACGGGTGACCTTGACTATAATCATACACCTGTGCCGTCTTCAATCGCACTTCATCGGCTCCCATTTCTCTGCCCAATGCCAACACGTCATCCACCTGATGTTCGTTGGGAGCTACTACGAGAAACTGAAATATGACTTGAGGTGTGCTCGAATTCAGTTCCCTTTTCCAACGAATCACAGCTGCTGCACCTTCAATCACCTTATCAAGCTTGCCATGCACACGGTATTGCTCGTATACTTCTTGTGTAGTGCCATCAATCGAAATGATAAGTCGATCGAGTCCCGACTCCACCGTCTTACGCGCCATCACATCAGTTAGAAAATGAGCATTCGTACTCGTGCTGGTGAAAATTCCTTTCCCCTTTGCATAGGAGATAAGCTGTAAAATTTCAGGATGAATGAAGGGCTCACCTTGAAAATAGAAATTGAGATGAATGAGGTGATGAGCCATGCCATCTATCCACGATTGAAACTGATCTCTTCTGAGATTTCCTGTTGGACGGGAGAACATCTTTAATCCGCTTGGGCATTCCGGACAACCCAAATTGCATGCGGTTGTAGGCTCAATGCTCATGGTCATGGGAAGACCCCAGTGCCGCGTATGCTTTAGCCAACGCGAGCTATAGAATGAAAGCCACACCAGCAGTGCATTCCAAAGTTTATATGGCGTTATACAGCGCATATAACTTCGCATATCGAACCATACCGAAGACATTGAAACAAAAGTAAAGGAGTGTGGTCGTTTATCTTTGAAGAAAGAAACCATCCTTCCAATGCGCATCGTGCTCTCCATGCTTATTCTGCTCGTCAGTGCATCTATGCATGGTCAAACGATAAGCGGGAAAATCGTGGATGCACAAACGGGAGAGGTTTTGCCATTTGTATCCATCATCGAGCAAAGCACCGTGAATGGAACGTACAGCGACATCGACGGCATCTATTCATTGTCGCTATCCGATTCCTTGAATGTCATCATATATGGACTAGTAGGGTACGAATCATTTACACTTGCTAACTATCGCATGGCCGGTGCCATCATACAACTCACACCGAAAAACAATATGCTCAGTGAGATTCGTATTCGACCCGGAATCAATCCCGCCGAGCGCATCATTCAAAATGCCATTGCCAATAAAAAACGCAACAATCCGGAAAGCGATTTGGCCTTTACCTATGACAGTTACAACAAGCTGGTTTTCGGAGGCGATATCGACTCCACGCTCATGCGCGACACGGCCCAATTCAGGACACTGCCTAAAGAAACCAAAGAAGCCTACAACTTTCTAAATGCTCAGTACGTCTTCATGATGGAGAGCATCACGCAAAGGAAATTCTGTCCACCGCATCACAGTGAAGAAACCATTATTGCCAATCGTGTTTCGGGATTAAAAATGACCGAACTGTTTATGCTCGGCACGCAACTGCAATCGTTTTCATTTTACGGCGAGTCGGTGGAACTTCTGGATGTGAAATACATGAGTCCATTGGCGGACAATGCCATCAACAAGTATTTATTTCAATTGGAAGACACAACGTTCATTGGTATTGATACGGTGTACACGATTTCCTTTCAGCCACGTTCCAAAAAGAACTTCCCTTCCATGGTTGGTCGATTGTATATCAACACCAACGGATACGCCATACAGCAAGTGCTGGCTGAACCTGCCAAGGTTGGAGGATTCAGCATCACGATACAGCAGCAATACGCGTGGCTGGAAAACAAGAAGTGGTTTCCCATGCAGCTCAACTCGAACCTCACATTCGATTCCACAATGTGGGTTGCCGGTGTGCCATTGGTTGGGCAGGGACGATCATACATCAAGAATATTACACTCAACGCCGACCTAAAGCCTTCAGATTTCACTCCTGTCACTTTGCAGATGTTGCCAGCAGCCGGTCGGCAGCCTGACTCATTATGGAATCAATACCGGGAAAGAGAACTTGACGCTAAAGAAGTAAAGACTTATCATGTAGTTGATAGTTTGGGCAAAGAGCTTAACCTCGACCGCCGAGTAAAAGCATTCGAAGCACTCACCACCGGTCAATTGAATATGGGATATATCAATCTCGATTTGCGCTACTTGCTTAGCTACAATCAGTATGAACATTTTCGAGTTGGTGCTGGCCTGCGCACGAGTCATCGAGTTTCGGAAAAATTCTCGATTGGTGGCTATGCGGCCTATGGCTTCGGAGATAAGGCCTGGAAATACGGCGGCGACGCGCTCGTCCATCTCTATAGATTGCGCAACTGTTGGTTGAAATTCGAATACCAGAACGATGTGATGGAAATGGGCGGCAATCACATCATACCCGATCGGGAAAGTTTTTTTGCGCCACACCTCTATCCTATTTTCATCACGCGCATGGACCGAAGAGAGAAAGAGGAGATCAGCATCAATGGGCGGCTGCTTAGCAATTTAACCACGACACTTTTTGCCAATCATCAATACGTGAGCACGTTTGCGAATTACACATTCATCCGGCGTCCATTTGAAGAGGTTAGTCTTAATTCGGAGAACTTCGATTTAATTGAAACGGGAATTCGTTTGCGTTATGCTCCGGGAGAGCGTCTTGTGCGCACATCATCGCGTGAAATTCGATTGGGCGGACGATTTCCCGTGGTTTATATAAACATGACAAAGGGATGGAACAACGTATCGCGGGGAGACTTCAACTATAACCGAATCGATGCTCGCGTAGACAAAACATTCAACATTCAGAATATCGGTAAACTGAGTTTTGTGGCGCAAGCTGGGCATTGTACAGATGACATTCCGCTATCCCTTCTCTACAATGCTCAAGGCACCTACGACAAATTCACCTTGGCTATTCCGAACACTTTCCAAACCATGCGTACCAATGAGTTCATGCATTCCTCATACGCGTTGTTGCACATTCGGCATTCCTTTTTGGACTTGCTGTATCAGCGCGGAAATTTCAAACCACATCTTATCATTTCGCACAGTATGCTATGGGGAGATTTCAAATTCCCATCTAGCCATAACTTCACGTTCAACAGCGCCAACAAAGGCTACTTCGAGAGTGGCATACAAGTCGACAATCTCATTTCGTCCGGCATATCCGGCATTGGCGTAGGCGCATACTATCGCTACGGACCATACGCACTGGCATCACCCAAAGACAACTGGGCATTCAAGATTACGTCAAGCTTGAGCTTCTGATGCTACGACAAACTTTGAATGATGTCGTACTTCGTGATGATATGATACTTGCCTGTGCTTAACTTAACCAGTACAGCAGGCACATCCTTACTGATAAGCTTCGACACTGCAGCAATGGGTTCATTCTCGCTTACAACAGGCAACGCAGGGCCCATTACTTCTTCAATTTTCTTATTGGTGTTTTGAGGATCTTCCACCATCGATTGATACAAGCGCGTTTCATCTACAAAGCCAACGATCGCATCATCCTTCATTACCGGTATCTGAGAGATTCCGAATTTCTTCATTTTGTCGGCTGCATGACTCACCAACTCTCCGCTGCCAATCATCACCAGCGGCTTATCAAGATGTGCCGCTACTAAATCTCGTGCAGTTTTTTTCTCGTCCTGCATGAATCCGCGATCACGCATCCATTCGTCATTGTACATTTTGCCTAAGTAGCGTGTTCCATGATCATGGAATATTACCACCACCACATCACCTTCCTTAAATCTGTCTTTCATCTGCATCAATCCCGCCATAGCACTGCCCGCGCTATTGCCGGCAAATATGGCCTCCTCACGTGCAATGCGTCGTGTCATCAATGCAGCATCTTTATCGGTAACCTTTTCGAAATAGTCAATCAAATCCAAGTTGACATTTTCTGGAACAAAGTCCTCACCGATTCCTTCGGTGATGTATGGATAAATTTCATTTTTATCGAAGATGCCTGTTTCCTTCAGTTTTTTGAAAACAGAGCCATAGGTATCGATGCCCAGAATCTGAATATTCGGATTCTTCTCTTTCAGGTATCGCGCAACACCGCTAATCGTTCCGCCTGTTCCAACACCCACCACCAAGTGCGTAATTTTTCCTTCCGTCTGTTCCCATATTTCAGGACCAGTAGTTTCATAGTGTGCCTGAGCATTGCTTGGGTTATCATACTGATTCGCCTTCCATGAGTTAGGCACTTCGTTTACGAGTCGGCTTGAGACGCTGTAATATGAGCGCGGATCTTCGGGATCAACGTTAGTTGGGCACACGATCACTTCCGCACCGAACGCACGCAGCGCATCGAATTTTTCTTTTGATTGCTTGTCGGTTGACGTAAAAATGCACTTATACCCTTTGATTACCGAGGCAATGGCCAAGCCCATTCCGGTGTTGCCGCTCGTCCCTTCAATGATCGTGCTTCCCGGCTTGAGCGATCCATTTCGCTCTGCGTCTTCAATCATCTTGAGAGCCATGCGATCCTTGATGCTATTGCCTGGATTGGTTGATTCAATCTTGGCCAATACCAATGCAGGGATTTCACTAGTGATTCTATTAATTTTCACCAGCGGAGTATTGCCAATGGTGCTCAGGATATTTTCGTGGTAGTTCATATTTCTAATCAACAATATTAAATGTTACATGCATTCGCTCAACTAAAACGAATGGCGCGAATGGGAGAAATTTTCAGCACATACAATGCTGGCAGAGTCATGGCAATTACACATACCACCAACGTTCCTGCATCCAATACCAGCATCTGCCAGAGGTCAAATTTGATGGGCACGCGGTCGAGATAATAATTCTCCGGATTGAGTCTCACCACCGACCACTTCATTTGAATATAGGCCAGTCCAATGCCGAAAATATTTCCCCAAAGCATTCCCTTTCCAATAATCCAAGCAGCATTGCGAATGAAGATACGCATCACAGCACCGTCAGTAATACCCATCGATTTCAACGTGCCAATCATATTCTGTCGCTCAAGAATGATGATGAGCAAAGCAGATGTCATGTTCACCACAGACACGAAAATCATCAGAAAAATGATCACGATAACATTGATGTCGAGCATTTCGAGCCAAGTAAAAATATCCGCGTTGCGGTCGGTAATTTTTTGAACTTGCAGAAACTGCGCGGTAACCGCTGCTTGAATTTCGTCTTGTGCCTCCCACAGCTGATCATAATCGTTGATGAGAACTTCATATCCACCCACGTAAGCCGTGTCCGAATTGAACACCGACACTTCTGACGTCATTGCAATGTGACCTAAGGAATCAGGAAGTGCCCGTTTGATGCGTATTTCCGCACGACAAGATTTAGTCTCCGACAAATCAGTCACTGTCAAGTTCAACGTGGTATCACCATTCACCTCCAATCGATGCGGCCCCGGTCCGTACCACGTGGAATCTGTCCATGCAAACTCATGGTCACCATCGCCTCCTGTTGCAATCGCGTAGATACCTACAGTGCCATCGGGAGCCAACGAATCAACACTAGCCGAAACACGCAATCCCCAGCCATAAAGACGCTGCACATCGGCCATATCCACAAAAACGAACTGCTTGTCAAAATCCTCCAAGCCTGTATCGTAGATACCACACACACGGAAGTTGCGCTGGCGCACATCATCATTTTGATCAAAGAATATCATGCGTGCGCGATCACCAATAGCCAGCTTCATACGCGTTGCTATATAGCGTGATAGCAGCACGCCCGATGTCGAATCGTGCGGTGCTATAACCTGCCCATCGACCAATGACTTCTGTAAAAATTCCCAGTCGTAATCTTCGGAAACACCTTTCACAATTACTCCCTGCAACGACTCATCCGATTCGATGATGCCTGGTTTGGTGGCGAAAACCTGAACCTGCTTAACACCGGGCAAAGATTTCAGCGTATCATACATGGTCTGGTTAAACAGCAAACGTTGAGAATCGCGAGAATACGTTTGCTCATTGCTGATTATCTGGAAGTGCGATCCGAATCCGATGACCTTATTGCGAATCTCCTGCTGAAATCCGCTAACAATGGCAATGCTCAGCAACATCATTCCGATACCCGCAGCAATGCCAATAGTTGCGATGCGCACTATGGGTCGTGAAATTCGCGTTCTGTCGTCAGAACGAAGAATGCGGTTCGATATGAAGGAAGCAATATTCACCTGTGATATCCACGAGCGGTTCGGTAAAAGTAATTGCCACCGCGTGAATGGCGGTGTATGTTTATCTTGACTTTCGCACAATACGCTTATGAGAATAGGAATAGTTTTATTGCTACTGGGTACATTGCTTTCATGCAAAAGCCAATCGCCGACCGGTCACGCAGCGATGGCTATGCAGCCAATTGTTGGTGCCGCCCAAACAGAAATCTACGTTCCTCTTCTGGCCGGGAAGCGAGTGGGAATTGTGGCCAATCAAACTTCGGTTGTGGGACAAACCCATCTCGTGGATACGCTACTCAGCATGCGGGTGCAGGTAGTAAAAGTATTTGCGCCCGAGCACGGATTCCGCGGTGATGCAGGCGCTGGTGAGCATATTGCCGATGGCAAGGATGCAAAAACAGGTCTACCGCTGATATCTCTGTACGGCAAAAACAAAAAACCCACAGCCGACATGCTCAGCGATGTGGATGTGTTGCTGTTCGATATTCAAGATGTGGGAGCGCGTTTTTACACCTACATATCCACCATGCACTACGTCATGGAAGCCGCGTCGGAAAACAACAAAGAGCTTATTATTCTTGATCGTCCCAATCCCAATGGACACTTTGTAGATGGCCCTGTGCTGGAAGCTCCCTTCAAATCATTTGTAGGCATGCATCCCATACCGATTGTGCATGGCCTAACCATAGGAGAATTGGCTCAGATGATTATTGGTGAAAAATGGATTTCACTCTCCGATCAAAGCACATCTTTGGTCACCGTGATTCCCTGCAAGAACTACGACCACCGCACACGCTACAAATTACCCATTCGACCCTCGCCCAACCTCAGCAGTGCGCGAGCCATTTACCTGTATCCCTCGCTGTGTTGGTTTGAAGGCACAGTTGTGAGTGTAGGCCGTGGCACAGCCCTTCCGTTTGAAGTTATTGGCTTTCCCGGCAATACGAAAGGCAACTACACCTTTACACCGCGCGACATTGCGCATGTGGCCACCGATCCTCCGCATGAAAACACCCTATGCACGGGCTATGATTTGAGCCAACTGGACATCGACTCACTGGAAAATGCCACAAGAATCAACGTTCAGTGGCTCATCGATATGTATCAAGGCTATTCCGGGGAGAAACCCTTTTTCCAGTCGCCGGATTTCTTCGATAAACTATGTGGCACCGCGTCAATTCGAAAGATGGTACTTGCCGGAGCATCGGCCGATAGCGTTCGCGCGTCGTGGAGCGCGGATTTGGTGGAATACAAGAAAAAGAGGAAACACTATTTGCTCTATCCCGACTTTGAATGAGGATGGATGGAAATAAAAAAGGTTCGTGAATCACGAACCTTTTTTTGTGGGAGCAACAGGGTTCGAACCTGTGACCCTCTGCTTGTAAGGCAGATGCTCTGAACCAGCTGAGCTATGCTCCCATTATTCTCAAACGGGGCGCAAATATACCACGCTCGTTTCATTACGCAAATTTTTTTTGCACTCCGATAAAAAATTCTCCCTCAACTCTAGCTTAATTTGCTGAAAGCAAGGTAAAACAGCGGACAGATAAAATGCATAGAGGTCATGAAATACAAATTCTCCGGCACCGACTCGTTTTGCATCCGCTAAAAGCGCTCTGGTGGCCTGAGCAAAGCGCGCTCATTTGCTCAGATGTCCATATTGGCAAGGGTTCTCATTTCCGCACCAATGGTATACCTATTCCAAAGTTTGTAGATGGCTCCAACCTATGGAATCTCGTTGAGGTTATCCAACATTACACGCCAAAACGAATCATTTTCTTGGGCGATTTATTTCACAGCACAGCCAATAGCGAATGGAACGAATTAGTCGATTGCCTGGATCAATTCCCTATGATGAAGAGAATTTTAGTGAAGGGAAATCATGAAATCATGGGAGATGAGCAGTATGAGCAATTCGGTTTTCAGCTCCATGATCGACTTATTATTGATCAAATTGAATTCACCCATGAGCCTATTGCAACAATAACCGATGGATGTTTCAACATCTGT
>CANHPZ010000013.1 GCA_947462725.1 Flavobacteriales bacterium | reverse complement strand
GTCTGAGCGATGTCGAGGGCCCCTTCGGCTTCGCTCAGGGACCGTCCTTCGACTGCGCTCAGGGACCGCCCACTCATAAATTACAAACTACGAAGTACTAAGAACGGCCATGGGAATTTCTCGCGAGACACCTGGTGCTCGAGCATAGTATAGGTGCGGTAGCCGAGCGAAGTCGAGGGACGGTAGCCGAGCGAAGTCGAGGGACGGTAGCCGAGCGAAGTCGAGGGACGGTAGCCGAGCGAAGTCGAGGCTCTGACAAAATTGCCTCCTTCCGCCCATGGCACGGCCGTTGACAACGCGCGGCTGAAAATCAAAAAAACACAAGACACATGAGTACGATGACCGAAGGACAATTGAAGGTGCATACCGACAACATTTTCCCGATAATCAAGAAATTCCTATACAGCGACCACGAAATCTTTTTGCGTGAATTGGTAAGTAACGCAGTTGATGCTTGCCAGAAGGTGAAAACCCTGAGCGTTTCAGGTGAAATCAATCACGATGGCAAAAAGCTATTGGTGGAGGTTATTGCTGACAAAAGTGCCAATACGCTGACAGTTCGCGACAGCGGCATAGGTATGACCACCGAAGAGGTTGAGAAATACATCAATCAGATTGCCTTCAGCGGTGCGGAAGAATTTGTAGAGAAATACAAAGACGCCCAAATTATTGGTCACTTCGGATTGGGCTTCTACTCTGCCTTTATGGTGGCCAAGCAAGTAGAAATTCAAACACTATCGCAGCGTGCAGGCGCCACACCGGTGCATTGGACATGCGATGGATCGCCAAATTTCCACATGGGCCAAGGCAATCGCACCACACCCGGAACAGAAATTACCTTGCATTTGGCGGACGACGCATTGGAATTTGCAGAAGATAGTCGCATAGAAGGCATCCTCACCAAGTACTGCAAGTTCATGCCGGTAGAGATTCAGTTTGGTGAAAAATCAGAATGGGTGGATGGCGAAGAGACCGAGGAAAACGGAGATAAGAAACAGATTGAAACGAAGGTTCCGAACATCATCAACAACACAGCACCACTGTGGATGAAGAAGCCCGCCGATCTAACCGACGAAGACTACAAGACATTCTACCATGAGCTCTACCCGATGAGTTTTGATGAGCCGCTTTTCCACATTCACGTCAATGTTGATTATCCGTTCAACCTCACCGGCATATTGTTCTTCCCGAAAATGAAGAACAACATGGAAGTACAGAAAAACAAAGTGCAGTTGTATAGCAATCAGGTATTCATTACCGATGAAGTGAAGAACATCCTCCCCGACTTCCTCACGCTATTGCATGGTGTGGTTGACTCGCCAGACATTCCGCTCAACGTATCGCGCAGCTACTTGCAAGAGGATGCCAACGTGAAGAAGATTTCTAGCCACATTACCAAGAAAGTAGCCGACAAGCTGCAAAGCATGTATAATAATGACAAGGCCGATTACGAAAGCAAGTGGGACGATATCGGCATGTTCATTCATTACGGTATGCTCAGCGATGATAAATTCTACGAGAAAGCAGAAAAGTTTGCCTTGCTTAAAACAACGACCGACGGCTACTACACTGCTGAAGATCTAAAGGAGAAAGTAAAAGACACGCAGAAGGACAAGAAGGGTGATATTATTTTCCTTTATGCCAACAATAAAGAAGAACAATTCACCGCCATTCAAGATGCTGCAGAACGCGGTTGGGATGTCGTTCTACTTGACGGGCCTTTGGCTCCGCATTACATTTCTAAATTGGAGCAGAAGATGACCGGCGTTCGCTTTAAGCGCGTAGATGCCGACGTTATGGACAAGTTGATTGAGCAAGAAGAGAACACCGCTTCTGCCCTATCCGATGACCAAAAGACAGGCATAACATCGGCATTGAAGAAGCTCATCGACACGAAGAAGTACAGCCTGGAATTTGCAAATCTTTCGCCGAAGGATGCTCCTTTCGTTGTAACACAGAACGAATTCATGCGCCGCATGAAAGAGCAAAGTGCCATGGGTGGCGGTGGCTTCTATGGTGCACTGCCCGACAGCTACAACCTCGTTGCGAATGCCAATCACCCGCTGTTTGGGCAGACGGTAACCGATAACGAAGGCCAAACAGTGCTCAATGAAATGAAAGTGAAGCAAGCCATTGATTTGGCCTTGCTGAGCAAAGGACTACTCAAAGGCGAAGAGCTTGCAAAGTTTGTGAAGCGCAGTTTGGAGAGTATTTGAGTGGTGAAAGGGTGAAGTGGTGAAAAAGTGAAAGGGTAATCCCCCATCTCACTATTTCACTATTTCACCATTTCACTAATTCACTGTTTCACTGCTTCACTGTTTCACTGTTTCACCAAAAGAAAAAACCGGCGTTTGCCGGTTTTTTCTTTTAACCTTAACCAAAACAAATCCGAAAACGAATCTCATCCAAACCTAACCTACAAGGTCGGGCTGAGGGGTCATTCGCAGATAATCCTTAACTATTGTGTGACCCTTCGGGAATCGGGCCGGTATATCTTCTGTTTTGACACTCGATGAAATGACAACATCATCACCCTGCTTCCAGTTGGCCGGAGTAGCAACGCTATACTTGGCTGTCAGTTGCAGGGAGTCGATGACACGGAGAATCTCATCAAAATTGCGTCCGGTTGAAGCCGGATATGTGATGATGAGTTTCACCTTCTTATCCGGATCAATAATCACGACCGAACGCACCGTAAAGCGATCGGAGGCATTCGGATGCACGAATCCGAAGAGGTTCGAAACCTTGAATTCGGGATCGGCGATAATAGGAAAGTTCACCTCGGTGTGTTGTGTATCATTGATATCATGAATCCATGACACATGAGACTGTACATCATCTACACTTAGAGCTACAACCTTCACATTGCGCTTTTCAAACTCGTTTTTGAGCTTCGCTACTGCGCCCAATTCGGTAGTACATACCGGTGTAAAATCAGCTGGGTGACTGAACAATACACCCCAGCTATTTCCCAACCACTCATGGAAATGAATCTCGCCTTGCGACGTTTCAGCAGTAAAATCGGGAGCTACATCAAATAATCGAATCGACATATCACTAAAATTAAATTGGTTGTTACATGTTTTCGGGGGCAAAACTAATCGCATAAAATCAATTCCCTACTTTTTAAGTAGGATTTTAAAAAATAAATTTTCCAAGCTAGAATTACCTCGTCAAAATTTTAGCGTTTGGATTTCTTTTTGACCCGCAAATCCTCGCGCGTTATCAGATCTTGAATAGACGTGGTACTCAGAATTGCGAGTGAGGCATCACGCACCTGCTGCATAACATCATGCAGACCGCATTGCGATTCGTCGGGACAGATATCACAGGGCTCGTAATAATTGAGACTTACACATGGCACCAGCGCTATCGGACCATTGGTAGCACGAATTAGGTCGGACAACATCAATGTATTCGCCTGCTGATTGAGCTGATAGCCACCTCCTATCCCCTTTTTGCTGATTACAAATCCGGCTGATTTTAAATCACTGAGAATAGCTTCCAAGAACTTCACAGAAATTTGCTCGGCATCTGCAATTGTCGCTGCAGCAGCCAGTCCACCACCTGCAGATTTGCGGGCAATGTGCATAAGCGCCTTAATAGCGTAACGTGTGCGTTTGTTGAGCATTACTGGTGAAGCTATACCGCGAAGGTATGCAAGAGCGAGTTAGTCAACTCAGCGCGTGCTGCACCAAAATGAAAAAGGCCATAAAAGAAAAAACACGGCCCGAAGGCCGTGTTTTGAAATCTTATATAAGTCTTATGCTTATTGAATAGAAAGTTGGGTCTGGCTTGTGTTGATGCCATCGCTCAAGCGAACGGTGTAGATACCGCGCGACAATTCACTCAACGACAATACACGGGTGTTTTGACCGCTGCTGGCAACGATTTGTTGCTGCAACTGAAGTTTACCTGTCATGTCATAAACGCTCAATTGTACTGGAGCAGATGCATACTGCGACCACTGAATGGTGGTTGACGTATGAGCCGGATTAGGGTACATGACGAAGCCTGTGTGGAAAATAGCGTTCTCAACACCAACAGGTGTTCCCGCACAAATGCAATCTGCACCGATTACATCGCCAGTTGTGCTTGGATTACCATCGTCGCATGCGTCACCAACTGAATAGCATGATCCATCATCGATGAAGGCAGCCGCGTCGTAATTGCAAGCTGCTTGATCTGTGCATCCAGCGATTAGCGCAGTACCTACACATGCACAGTCAGCAGTAACCACGTCATTAATTGTTGTTGGGTCGAAGTCGTTGCATTGGTTACCTATAACAAGACAGCTCAAGTCGTTCACTGTAGCTGTTGGATCGAAATTGCAAGCCAATGAGTCTTGGCAACCGAGCACCACGATATTGAACGCACCCGGAGTCAATTCTTGCAGTACTAAAGAGGTATAGTCGAAAGGCAAGCCACCATCCGGAACGCGAGACTGCGTTAGATCGATAACGCCAAAGCCACCTTGTTGAGCCGTTTCATCAAACTGGGTGTAACCTGGGAAGAAGGTATCAAGCTGCAATGCAGCAATCAGCACTGATGCAATAGTATCACCAGTGCCATACACAAAAGCGTCCATCATACCTGCGGTGGTTGGCGCTGTGCCATTAGGAAATTGATCGGCGTTGGCGAAATAAAGCACCACTGCATCAGGTCCATTTTGAATTCTTGCATCAGGAATGATGAAGTCCACGTTTGCTGTGCCGGCGCTACCAAGAACAAAAAATCCATTTTCATCTGTGCTGTACCCATCCAAATCAAAAGAAGAATAGCTAACAGCTGTTGCTTCATCATAAAGCACAATAGCCAAGTTATCTAATGGCGTATTTGGTGTGCCAAACAATTCAACAAATTCGGCAGCATCAGGACCGCCCGGGTTGTCTGCATTCAATTCGTTGATGACAATGGAAGGAACCATAGCAACCACAATTGAAACCGCATTTGAAGACCATTCGAAACATACATCTGCAGTATACATTGAAATGTTGTCGCCGGGATTCAACATGCTTTCATTGCCCGCATAGGAAACTCCGTGAACCTCATAAACACCTTCATTTAGTGTATTAAAATCAAAACCCGTGTTGACCCACGTGATAAATCCATCAGCAGTATCGGTAAGTGCATATTGGTAACTCGCATCAAGTGAAGTAGATGAATTGCTGAGCAACAGCTCATCCGCATTCACATCCAACGCAACCACTACTGATGTCGCAATATTGTTCACGAACACTTCACCACCAACACAACCCGTGCAAATGGTAAAGACCACTTGAAGCGTATTACTAAAAGAAATACACTCGGTAGCCAAAGCCATTTGAAGATCATCGCCAACCTCAATCGTTGAATCAATCAAAGCAACCGTATAGCCAATTGCGGTAATTCCAAAAGTGCCAGCGTAACCGGTAAAGTCAAATGAGTTGATGCCCGTTGTGGCTACAATTGCTCCGGCTTCATTGGTGATTACATATAGGGAATCGCCCCAACCGCTGAAAGACGTCCAAGTCATTACACCAGCCAGGTTGTTACACATGGTTTGAGTGAGCGTGCTATCAGCAAACAGCAGTTCACCGCCATTGCAAGGAGGCATGTTGAAAGTGCCCGGCGTCAGCTCCTGAGCTACGTAAGCCGTTGAAAAAGCCGAACCACCATCAGGGATGCGCGACAGTGTAAGATCAGTTCCTTGCTGTTGGGCTGTTTCATCTTGCTGAAAGTAGCCGGGAACAACCACATCCAAGCCCAATCCAATAATCAGACGATCAAGCTGCGCATCGTTAGTTCCGTAAACGATGGCATCAATCAAGTTCACAGCAGTGAGTGCTGATCCATTGGGGAAATCGGCTTCTTGTCCTAAGTACAGAGCAACAGCATCCGAACCATTTTGGATATTGTTGTTGAGGTTCGGGAAAAATTGATCCGCGTTAGTTACAGCAGAGTCACCCAGCAAGAAGAATCCGTATGCATCGGTTGAATATCCGCTTAAGCTAATAGCGCGGTAGCTGGTGCTATCAGGATTGTTGTTATTCCCACCATTAAAAAACACTAGCACAAGGCTATCCAACGACGTGTTGGCCGGGCCATAGAGTTCTACGAATTCGGAGTTGTCGGTTCCACCACCCGGGCCACCGCCGCCGGGATTATCGGCATTCAACTCATTGATGACTACGAGGGAACTTTGACCCCAGGCCAATGAACCCGCAAAAAGAAAAGCAGCTAGTAAAATTTGTTTCATAGAATAATTGACTTAGTTGGCGGCAAATGTATTCTAGGGGCGGGTACTTGATGAGGCAGGAAGGTTTCTTTTTTAGTCATCAGTTTTGTAGTTATTGGCAAGCCATCGGTCATGACTTCACTCCGGCAATGAATGTCAAGCGAAGTCGAGGCCTGTTGGAAAATTGTGAATTACGCAGGCCAACTCCGCCGCATCTTTGCTCACTATGGCAGAGCATTTCATCGTTTCGGCAAGAAAGTATCGTCCCGACAGTTGGGAAACGGTAGTGGGACAAAAACACATCACCACTACCCTTCAGAGTGCAATTGCCAATGAGCAGATTGCGCAAGCCTATTTGTTTACCGGTCCACGCGGCGTTGGTAAAACCACTTGCGCTCGCATATTCGCCAAGGCTGTGAATGGCTCTTTGGGGGAACACTTGGATGACCTTCAATTCAACGTATTTGAACTCGATGCGGCCTCCAACAATAGCGTTGATGATATCCGCTCCATCGTAGACAGTGTGCGTATACCACCGCAAACCGGCAAATACAAGGTGTACATCATCGACGAGGTTCACATGCTATCTGCCGCAGCGTTCAACGCGTTTTTGAAAACGTTGGAAGAACCGCCTGCTCACGCCATCTTCATTTTGGCAACAACCGAAAAGCACAAAATCATTCCAACGATTTTGAGCCGATGCCAAATATTCGATTTCAATCGTATCAAGATCAAAGACATCGCCGACCACTTGGCGCACATCGCTACTCAGGAAGGAGTAACCGCCGAAGCTGAAGCGCTGCACGTGATAGCCACCAAGGCCGACGGCGCCATGCGCGATGCGCTTTCCATCTTCGATCAGGTGGTAGCGTTTTGCGGTCGCAACCTCACCTACTCGGCTGTTATTCAAAATCTAAATGTTCTCGACTACGACTATTACTTCCGCCTTACCGATTTGATTTTGGCTGAAGACGTGGCCGGTTGTCTGGTGCTTTTCGACGAGGTACTCAACAAGGGTTTCGACGGCCATCACTTCATCACCGGTTTGGGCGGGCATTTCCGCAATCTGCTGGTGAGTAAAGATGCTCAAACGATTCCGCTCATGGAACTGAGTGAATCGGTAGCTGAGAAGTATAAGACTCAGGCTGCCAATTCCGATTTACGCTTGCTGATTCAAGGTTTGCAAATGATCAACGAATGCGACACACAGTTTAGGGCCAGCAAACATCAGCGCCTGTTGGTAGAACTTACGCTAATGAAGCTCGCGAGCATTCTCTACAACAGAGAAGGCGAAAAAAAAAAGTTTAGTCTAAAGCCTTTCCGCGGTGCAGCTCGTCCCGTGTTACCGGCTCGTCCGCAGCCCATCGCTTCGACGCAGGCAACAGCTCAACCAGCAACTGCTCCGCCAGCAACCTTGCCCATTGAAGGCGCTTCGATTACGACTTCATCTATTCCCAAAACCCCGGTAGCGCCGCCAACCCTGGGCAAGCGGAATATAATATTGCAATCACAGGAGTCGGTAAGCATAAAAGGCGTTATGGCTCGCCGACAGCAGCAGCAGCAACAAACGGCTGAAGAGCAACAGGAAATAGCCGTTGAGAAACCAACCCGAGAGTATACGACTGCTGAATTGCAAATGGCTTGGCAAAGTTTTGCCGATCAAAAAATGAGTCACAACATGCAAGCTCAAAGCGCCTTCAAGGTAGCAGAGGTAGAATTGATACTCAGCAACACCTTGCGCGTGGCGCTTCCAAGCGTTACTCAGGAAATGTACTTCAACGAGCACCGCAATCAACTGGCAGAATATTTCCGCACGCAATTCGACATTCGCGGCATCGACTATAAGATTGAGATTATGCGTCCGGATGAAATCAAGTCGACATACCAAACCGCCAAGCAACGCTTCGACAATTTGGTGCAGGAGAATCCTGCACTGGAAACTTTGCGCAAGACGTTCAACTTGCAGATAGATTTCTAATTCACCATGCGCGTCGATAAATACCTGTGGTGCATTCGTGTCTACAAGACCCGTTCGCTGGCCAGCAGTCAATGCAAATTAGAAAAAGTGTGGCTCAATGGAGAGTTCACTAAAGCCAGTCGTGAAGTGAAGCTCAACGATGTGATCACGGTGCGCAAAGGTCCCATTCTCTTCTCCTATCAAGCACTGGCATTCCCACGCGCGAGGCTTGGAGCAAAGCTGGTGCCTGCGCATGCGAAAGACGTGACCGCGGCAGAAGAAATGGCCAAGCTTGAATTGATTAAACTCCAATTCAAGAACGACCGACGCAAGGGGCTTGGTCGACCGACTAAGAAGGAGCGTCGCGATTTGGACGATTACACCGATTTCGACTTTGAAGATGAATGGTTGAATGAAGGGGAATAGCATAGGGTTAATAGCCCTGCGGCTTATCTTTCGCCCTCAATTCGTCCTATGACAACACAGCGCCAGCCGGCAATATTATTTATACTTATCACCGCATTGATTGATTCCATAAGCATTGGGATCATCATTCCCGTATTTCCTAAGCTCATCATGAACATGGAACATTGCGATGAGAGTCGTGCGGCAGTTATTGGCGGTTGGCTCATGTTCTGGTTTGCCATCATGCAATTTGTGATGTCGCCAATTTTGGGTAGTCTGAGCGATCGTTATGGACGCAGACCGGTGCTATTGCTTTCGTTGTTTGGCTTTGGAATCGACTTTCTTTTGTTGGCCTTTGCTCCTACCCTCAGCTGGTTATTTGCCGGGCGAATTTTGGCCGGCGTAATGGGCGCTAGTTATACAACAGCAGCGGCATACATTGCCGACATTAGCAATGCCGACAATCGGTCCAAGCACTTTGGCATGTTGGGCGCAGCCTTCGGCATGGGCTTCATCATTGGACCAGGCATAGGTGGACTACTCGCTCAATGGGGTGTGCGTATTCCCTTCATCGCGTGCGCGGTGCTTTCTTTAATGAACTGGCTATATGGCTATTTCATTTTGCCCGAATCGCTTCCGGCCCACAATCGCCGGGCCTTCGACTGGAAGCGCGCCAATCCGATCGGTGCATTTTTGAATCTGGCGAAGCACAAAAACATCTTGGGATTTCTGCTTGTCTTCTTTCTGCTTTACCTCGGCGCACAAGCGGTAATGACCAACTGGCAGTACTACACGATGCTCAAATTCAATTGGGATGAAAAGTCGATTGGCATGTCGATCATGGCTGTCGGAATCATCGTTGCTTTTGTGCAAGGCTTACTGGTGCGGGTTGTGAATTCGCGCATTGGCAATAGCAACGCCATTCTCATTGGACTTTCACTCTATACGATTGGCATGGCCGGCTTCGGCCTTGCACCCACGGGCACTTTCATGATGTTGGCCATCATCCCTTATTGCCTGGGTGGTATCAATGGTCCTGCGATTCAATCCGTGATGACCGAATCTGTGCCTTCCAATGCGCAAGGCGAATTGCAAGGATTGATTACCAGCGTTCAGAGCATCACGTCCATTATTGGGCCGCTGCTTATGGCGGGAATATTCAGTAGGTTTACCGATAATACAGGACTCTATTTGCCTGGAGCTGCATTCATAACGGCATCAGGATTAATGCTACTCGCGCTGGTGATAGCGTGGTTTACCATTCGCTACAGAAAATCGATTGCCTCCCATTAAACTATGAAACGTAAAGCACTATTCCTTGATCGCGACGGCGTAATCAATCACGACCCCGGCGATTACACCATCAGTCTTGACGAGTTCATCATTCTGCCCACGGTAATAGATGCTCTGCGCATGGCTACTGACAAGGGATACCTCATCATTCTCATTACCAATCAAGGTGGTATTGCCAAAAATCTCTATACCCATGAGACCGTGGCTTCGATTCATGATTATTTGCGTCGCACTTGTGAAGAGTCGGGTGTTGAAATCAATCACATCTTCTATTCGCCACATCATCCCGAATTCGGAAATTCCCTTTCTAGAAAACCGGAGCGATTACTCATGGAGCGCGCCATTGCCCGTTATACAATCGATGCAGAAAGCAGCGTGATGATAGGCGATCGGGAACGCGATATCCAATGTGCTGCTCAAGTAGGTGTTCGTGGAATACTAATACCAACCAACAGCGCGCTGATTGATGCGGTTAAAACGCTAGAATAAACAAAGCATGAGCTACGTCTTTCATAAGGGAGAATACGTCAAGGACTTTGAAGCCGCGATTACCAAGGATAATCGTGCGTTTCGCTTTTCCGACGGATTCTTCGAAAGTATGCGCATCGTAAATGGAAAAGCTTTGTTTTTGGAAAACCACTATGCTCGTGTTATTTCCACAGCAGCCATGTTGAAGATAACCATTCCGGAAAACTTCTCACTAGCGTTGTTGAGCAGTCAAATCGAAGGATTGTTGCAGCGCAACGAGATTACTCAAGGAGGCCGCATGCGCATAACGTTCTATCGCAGCTCAACCGGATTTTATCTACCCAAGCAAGACGACATGGCTTACTTCATAGAAGCTGAGCCTCTGCCCGACAATGAGTTCATGATGAATACGACCGGAAAGTTGGTCGATATCTACATGGATTTCAAGAAAGACGTCAATAAATTATCCGTATTCAAAACGCTCAACTGTCAGCTCTATGTGATGGCAGCGATACATGCGCGCGACAAAGGAATTGATGAGGCGCTGATACAGAACAACAAACTTGCTATCATTGAATCCAACTCCAGCAACGTCTTTATCGTATCGAATGGTGTGCTCTACACGCCTACTCTTGATGACGGTCCGGTTGCCGGTACCATGCGCATGAACGTCATCAACCTGGCGCTTGAAAATAAAATCAAGGTCTATGAGTGCACATTGAATCCGCATAATCTCCTGGCAGCCGACGAGATGTTCATCACCAACGCCGTGCGAGGCATTGAATGGGTAGGAGGTTATCGCACAAAGCGCTACTTCAATGATATGTCGAAACGACTGATGATCTTACTCAATCAGCGCGCTATCGATTACTCAACTTCGAAGGGGTAAACTCGAAGTGCATTTAACAGGCGTTGTATAATTAGGCTGTACTCTTCACAATTCATTAAGTTGGCTCAATTTTATTTCCGCATTAATTTGCCGCCAATTCAATCCATATGTACCAACGATCACTTTATCTCACAGCCCTTGCTGCCTGCACGCTTGGAGCGATAGTTCTCCTTTCTTCCTGCAAAAAAGATGAGGAAGAAGAAACTCCAATCATTTGCGGGTTACCCAACGGCACATTGAAGTGGAAGGAAAATGGCGTGGAGAAATGTGCCAACGCCACGTTGTTTGCCGACTACACCATCGACATGACCGTAAGCGGCCTTTCTGCACAAGGTCCAACCTTTACTATGGAACTCGATAGTTTAAACGTCGGTACCTATGCACTCACAGCAGACTACAACTACATACTGTATACCGACGGATTGGCCTTAGGCTGGGAAGCAACGAACGAGCAACCCGGTAGCATTACCATTACCAGTCACAACGAAAGCACCAATCGCATTGAGGCCACGTTTCACATTAACCTTGTGAGCCCCATTAGTGGCGCCACCAAACAAATCACAGACGGCCAGTTGAGTATAACCTATACCGAGTGATTTCATTCCAACAAGCAGTCAATAGCAATCAAACTTACATTAGCAACACAATAGAAACTATCACACTATGAAAGCATATTTTCCCTGGAGCGCACGCATCATCATTTCCATTTTGTTTTTGATTTCCGGCATTTCCAAAATGTTTCCTATTTGGATGTTTGAAAAGCAATTGGTTGATTTGGGCGTTTGCGGATGGTGCGATGCTCCTTATTTCTCTCGCTTGCTCATTGCATTGGAAATGGCTATTGGTATTGCCATTCTGCAAAAGCATTTCTTGCGTCGCTTTGTCATTCCGGTAACTGCTTTTTTATTGGTGGCATTCTGCATTCACCTCTCTATTGAAATGGTGAAGCATGGCGCGATGAATGGCAACTGCGGTTGCTTTGGGCAGCTCATTCCAATGACCCCGCTTGAGGCTTTCATCAAAAATGTGCTCACACTTGGTCTGTTGTTCTATGTCTATAAAAATACCGAGGAGCATCCTAAGGGAAGCAACCGCTTTATGGTTCCGATGTTTATCTATTCTGTATCGGCCTTCGCCATGTTTGCTTTATTCCCATTCTGTCCGTGTGAAACGGAGACCAACGGCGGCGACCAGTCCGAACTTGTAACTCCGGAGGAAACACCGGTAGAGGATACGCTGCAAACCGCGCTGCCCGCCGACACTGCACAAATAGTGACCACGCCGATTGAAGGCCAAAACATTACTCCGGCTCCGGCAGAAGTTCAGCCACCCATGGTGAAATCGCGTTTTTCGGAATTCAAAACTATCGGCGGCAAGAAAGTGAACCTGGATGAAGGAAAGAAAATCCTCTGCTTCTTTGCACCGGGTTGCGACCACTGCCGCGAAACCGCTAAGGAACTGAAAGCGCTCGCAGCAAAAATGAAATTGCCTGAGTCGTACATTTTGTTTATGGATGAGGAAGCTTTCTTGATTCCTGAGTTCTTAAAAGAGACCGCATATAACAAACCCTATAACGTAATCGATATACCGAAATTCTGGACCGTGCTTGGCTCCAATGCAAGCACGCCGGGTGTCTTCTACTTGTGGAATGGGAATATCATCAAGTCGTTCGAAGGCATCGAGGGGAACAAATTCGACGCAGCAGCCTTGAAGACAGCCATTGAGCAACCTTACACTGCGAAGTAAGCAGAAGATGGAACTAACACCCTTTTCAGTACTCAATAGCCTTTTCAATGAAAAGCTGAAAGATGAGCGCCCTTACGTGACCGATGGCAAATCGTTCATTAAAATTATGCAGCATGGTTTGTCCTACGCGAAAAACAATGCAAGTAAAAAGCTAATCAAAAACTACCTCTCATGGCCTTACGCCTTGCAGGTGGCTATTATGCATGGTAAAAGCAAAATGCGCAAGCCCATTGCTCCTGCCAACATACAAACGCCATTTGTGATTATTGAACCCAATCGATTGATTTCAGATGATCAAGGGCAATTTCACTCCATGTATTTTGAGCGACTTAGTGAGGTATTAGGTGAAGGTCAGGTGACTTGGATTACCAAGAAAAAGGATGCCCGCTATCCCACCACCATTGCACTGAATACACTCCCCCACAGTTATCCCGCGCCCGATACGATAGAACTTGACTATCTCAAATTGATTTTACGCACCCTGAAAAAGATACAAGCATCAGCATTGTATTCCGCTTTGGAAAAGGAGCATATCCAATCTGCCTTTCATATCTACTTCGACGATTTCAGATTTTATTACAACCTATTCAAAGGAAGTAATTTCAAGTGTCTATTTTTCATTTGTCACTATCAAACAGAAGGTCTGATTGCCGCATTGCAAGCCCTGAATATTCGAAGTGTTGAAGCGCAGCACGGACTGATTGCTGAGAATGATTTGTACTATGCGTATGCCCAGCATTTCGAAAAAGGCGTTCATAATGCCGACTTCCCGGATCAAATACTCGTGTATGGTTCGTACTGGAAATCGCTATTGCTCAGAGGATGTGAGTTTTCATCTGATAAAATAATTGTGGCCGGCGATTACATCTGGAGAAAACCGAATGCCGTTGTGCATGCCCCAAAGAAGAATACCGTTCTCATTTGCTCGCAGAAAAACATGCATAAGGATTATGTGGGCTACGCGGAGAAATTGCGCACAGTTCAAGCCAAGCATCCCGACTGGAACTGGATTATAAAATTGCATCCGTTGGAGCCCAACAAGCAATTTTATGAGCCCTTGAAATCGCAAGGATTTACCATCATAGATACGGAACGCATCCTGGATGACTTACTCTTAGAATGTCGCATTCAGATTAGCATTTACTCTACCACGTTCTATGATTCACTGGGGTTTGAAGTGGTCAATTTTTCGCTTCAGAATTATGGAATACATCGCGACTATGCCGCAGACATGATAAAAGAGCGCGTTGCTTTGCCCCTTGCAATAGATGAAGACCCCATTGAACGTTATTACCAGCTCAAGGAACAACCTTCAACCTTGCTTGAGCGTGAGGAAGTGTATGGCACGTTTAATCGAAAAGCAATCGAATCCATTACTTCGTATGCGATGAATCAATAATTGTTGAATCGCGGATTCACCACGTTGTTGTAGATAGAACCGAAACGGTAGCTCAGCCCGAAATAGCAATACAGATTATAATTGGAAAGCAGTTGCTGCTGTTGCAACAGCACCTCTTCTTGCGACGCGCCATCCAGGCGAATGTTGATTTGATCGTGCTGAATATTGAAGCTGGAGTAACCGCTTGCCGACAATCCTTTGAAAATTCGCACATCAAAGTTGAACCACACACTCATGTGATTTTTATCGAAATCATTGAGAAACGATGCTACTTCAATACCCGATGAAAACTGACCCCAATCCTGGGTAATCTGCGAGGTGATATTGAAGGCATGCGATGGAATACGTTCGAGAGTCTTACGATAGATTGTTTCCTTCTGAAAATCGAAATAAGTAAACCCGGCACGGTAGGCCAATGTCACCATGCGTGTTTGCGCTTCCTTGTAAGGATAGATGTCATACTCCACAGCAGCAGAGAGGTCTTGATACAAATCGTAATTGCTGAAATCACTTCTTTCAGTAGCCGAGAACACACCGGCCGAAAGATGATTGCTCAGCGAATGCACGTAGCGCACATTCGCACTTTGCGCGCGCAGAATAAACGATTGCTGAATACCTGAATAATCATAGCGCTGCTCATTATAGCTGGCCGAAGCGCGCAATATGAGTTTGTGTGTTTCCTTGATTTGAGCAGCCGATACATTGCCATTGAAGCTGCCAGACTGATATACCTTTTGTCCTTCGACATTAGCGTTGACTCCCACTCGAAAAACCCATGCATTCCAGGGGTCGGTATCCGGATTGCTGCCAATGCCAACGTCCAGGCTATCCTGAACGAGATCACTTTCAATTTTTAAGCAGTCGCCGGTATTGCTGCAGGCCGCATAGCGCACCAAGCCAAGCTTCACGCGGCGAAGCAACATGTCGCGCGTTTCATTGTCTGTATTGATCGCGTTGGTGGTAAACTTTAGCGTATCACGCAAGCCGACCAATAATTTCTTCCCAACAAACTGCAGCTGATACTCGCTTCCACCGCTCCCTGTAGCCAACGATGTTACCGTCAGATCCACATCACTCACAAACTGATCCTGCACGAAATTCACCCATGTAATCTGGGTGCGCAGATAATCCTGATAGCACCATCCGCAATTGATATAGACCTTTAATGTAGCAGAGGAATCGGATTGGATTTGCGCCTTAGCACTGATAGTAAAAACACTCCATAGAACTATGGCTAAAACAAGGGAACGAAAATTCATAGTTTGGTAGAATTAAAGACGAATGCCAACTGCAAGTCAGCACATAAAATTGCTTATTGCGCAGGTTGTGGTCGTTCTTTGAAAACGTATACCACTTCATTGTCGCGCTTCATGTAATAATTCTCGCGTGCAAATTTTTCGAGAGAAACGGCATTGGTAGTGAGGTCGTGAAGTGCTTCAGTGGCTCGAGCATTATCATCCCTCATTTGTTGCACTTCATTGCGCAGTGTGGCGACTTCCCTTCTTGATTGGAAAATGTAAACCAAATCTATTTCGTTGAAGAATGTAAGCCAAAGCAAAAACACTACAGTAGAAAGTGTGTATTTGTTTTTGATTAATCGCAACAGCCTTTTCTTCATAGAACAAATATGATAGCTATCTAATGACTTGCAAGCCATCAACTCTTCACATTATAAACAAGTCAACGTGAAGATTGCAACTACCCTTCGAAACACAATGAGAGCACGAAAGTACGGGTGCGCAGCCTAGAGATCGGATCAGTGAATTGATTATTCTCTTGAATCAACACATCGCGCATACCGAAGCAAGTTTTCATTTCAACACCGAATTTGAAGTACGGCAAAAAGAAATCAAAACCACCGCCGGCATCCATTGTAACATCTGTTTTTTCCAGCTTAACTACAATCTTACCGGCAATAACATTATTCACGTCCTTCTGCGATTGCATATCGATGTTGTAGCTTCCACCGAAGAGCCCGTACGCAGCAAAATTTCCGACACGATTTGTGCGGAGTTTGAGCGCCATGGGAAACTGCAACCAAACAGATTCCGTTCGTTTGAGGTACGTTTCAACCTTATTACCATCCGTCAAAAATGTATAGTTGAGTCCGCGGTCTTGGAACGACAGACCGGGTACAAAACGAAGATTGACATTCTTGATGGGATTGAAGGAAGCGAGAAGAGCGAGATTGAAACCTCCTTGAGGCACATTGTCGATACTCAAAAGAGAATCTTGAAAAGAAAAATCGGGCTTGTAATCAACAAAGAAAGACGAAGTGTTGGCCGACAACAAGAAACCAAAATGGTACAATCGGCTATCAAAATGCGGTAAGTTCTCTCGCACATTGGACTGCGCGCGAACATCGGTGAATAGTAACAAACACCAAATAATGAGTGAATATCGAATTACACTTTGGAGCATAACGCGTTAAATAACGCCTAGGTTTCGAATTATTGTACGATCATTTCCGAACAAAGGTTCGCCAAAAAAATACGGCCAGCAAGCTATACATAAAGCCAATAAATGTCAGTGCAAGCGATCCTCCCATGATAGCCGTTGATACCGACACGCTGCGCTCAATGTTTTCCTTGTTGGTGGCCATTAGCTCTTCGCTTGGCTTGGCTGACAATTCCGGATGCTCTGTGAAAAATGTGGCGCGTAAGGCATCATCAGACATCATAGTATTGAACTGCTCGATGCGTGCAGTTCTGATTTCTGTAATGTCATTGCTCAACCAACCATAATAGACACCAATACCAGCCACAGCTAAAACCACATAGAGGATAGCAGGCTTCATGCATGCCTTTAAATCTTCGAAAAAGGAAGATTGGGCACCTCGCAAATCCCTGTATTGCTTATTAATTCCGACGAACACCAATAGCAATACAAACAGAATATTAAGAAGCACTCCGGCATTGCGGGCCTTATCGACATCCCATGCATTTCCTAAGAAGATTCGAACGCCCAGCCATGCTATGGCAAGCATCCAAGGCAAATGACGCATCCACATAGCTTACGAATTCATACTTACGAGGAATTCCTCGTTGTTCTTGGTTTTCTCGATGCGATCCTTAACAAATTCCATGGCTTCCACTGGATTCATATCCGAAAGGTGACGGCGCAAAATCCACATGCGCTGCAGCACATCACGGTCATGCAGCAGGTCTTCTTTACGTGTACCCGAAGAGAGAATGTCGATGGCAGGGAATATGCGACGATTCGAGATTTTGCGCTCGAGTTGCAATTCCATGTTACCCGTTCCCTTGAATTCTTCAAAGATGACTTCATCCATCTTAGAGCCGGTATCCACCAATGCAGTAGCAATGATCGAAAGTGAACCACCATTTTCAATTTTACGAGCAGCACCAAAGAAACGCTTAGGTTTCTCGAGCGCATTGGCTTCCACTCCACCAGAAAGAACTTTACCGCTGGAAGGAGCAACTGTATTATAGGCGCGGGCCAATCGTGTAATCGAATCGAGCAAAATGCACACATCATGTCCACACTCTACCATACGCTTGGCTTTTTCCAAAACGATATTTGCAATCTTCACGTGACGTTCGGCAGGTTCATCGAATGTTGAAGCAATAACTTCAGCCTTTACGCTGCGCTTCATATCGGTCACCTCTTCCGGACGCTCATCGATGAGCAACACGATGAGGTAAGTTTCAGGGTGATTTTTTGCAATAGCATTCGCGATATCCTTCAATAACGTGGTTTTACCTGTCTTGGGTTGTGACACAAGCATACCGCGTTGACCTTTACCGATTGGCGCAAACAAATCCATGATTCGCATGGAAATATTCGAGTTATTGTCGGCGAGGTGGAAACGCTCATACGGGAACAATGGCGTGAGGAATTTAAATGGCACACGATCACGCACGAAGTTCGGATCACGACCATTGATTCTATCCACGCGAATGAGTGGGAAATACTTCTCACCTTCGCGTGGCGGACGAATCGCGCCTTCTACTGTATCGCCCGTGAGCAAACCATAGAGTTTGATTTGCTGCTGCGATACGTACACATCATCGGGTGAATTCAAATAGTTAAAGTCGGATGAACGCATGAATCCAAATCCATCGGGCATAAGTTCAAGCACTCCTTCGGCCGGCACGATACCATCGAAATTGTAGCCATGTTCATCCGCTTGTCCGCGCTTCGACTTATCCGGACGAAATACGTTTTGATTCTGCTGTTGATGCTGGCCTTGGTGTTGATGTGGCTGGCCCTGTTGACCTTGTTGATTGCCTTGCTGATTGGCCGGTTGACTCTGTTGACCTTGATGCCCCTGCTGTCCTTGATGCTGAGGCGCTCCTTGCTGCTGAGGGTTTCCTTGCGGCTGAGGGTTTCCTTGCGGCTGTTCGAAGCGTCGGGTATCGCGCAACTGATGCTGTTGCGGTTTGTTTTGTTGCTGTTGTTGAGGACGATCAGTGCGCTCTGGACGATCTGCACGCTCTGGACGATCTGTGCGCTCTGGACGGTCCTGACGATCTTGACGCTCTGGGCGATCCTGGCGCTGCTGCGTCGGGGCGTCATTGGAAGGTTTCTCAATAGATGTTGCAGACTGCTCGCTCGGTTCGGAGGCAGACGGATTGAACAATTCTGCCGACTCCCCTTTAGCAGCGGCCGGTTTGCGCTGGCGATCCATCTTCTTTTTGGCCGGAGCTGATGCTGCTTCGTTTTGAACTTCAGGGGCAGGAGCTGCTTCAGGAGTTGAAGATGTCATATCAGCCTGCAGCGCTTGTACATCGAGGATCTTAAAAATGAGATCTTGTTTTTTCAGTTTGTCAGCATTGTCGATGGCCAGCTTATCTGCTACTTCTTTGAGTTCAGCCACCTTCATGCTATTTAATTGCAAGAGGTTATACATGTAAAATGAAATTCGTTATCGAAATAATGGGTTGAATACGTGTTTGGGAAACGACTTCCTTCAGAATTGCCGCGAGTGGGCAGTGCAAGTGTACAACCAAAATCCGATTTTCAAAGAAATCGAGAAATAATTTTGATCAGTTCAGCCTGTTTTGAGTCGATGACTTGTGAACGTCGCTGCAGCAGTACTTTAGCACTTCGATAAAAATTGTAGCAACAATGGTAGGAATAATAATGGGCAGTAAAAGCGATCTGCCAATCATGAACGAAGCCGCCGAAGCCCTTCAGTCGCTCGGAGTGCCCTTTGAAATGACCATTGTAAGTGCCCACCGCACGCCAGAGCGTATGTTTGAATACGCCACTGAGGCGGCATCACGTGGTATTAAGGTCATTGTTGCCGGTGCCGGGGGAGCAGCACATTTACCCGGAATGACAGCTTCGCTGACCGCACTGCCTGTGATCGGAGTGCCCATCAAGTCATCAAACTCCATCGACGGTTGGGATAGCGTGCTCTCCATACTGCAGATGCCGGCAGGTGTTCCAGTAGCAACTGTAGCCCTCAACGGGGGTCGCAACGCAGGAATTTTGGCCGCGCAAATCATAGGCAGCCACGACAGCGACGTCTTTCAGCGTATTCAATCCTTCAAGGAGGAACTCAAGAAAAAAGTAATGGATTCGGTGGACGAGCTGAATAAATAGGTTCGGCTTACGCGGAGTTGCGGTGTGTTTTTGAGATACTATGAGTATTTATTTTGTAAAAGCACAGCGTAATTTCGTTACCACATTCATTTCAAGCATCAAACTCCGCCACTATATTGAACATACCTCAAGTCTGACGTTACCAAATGAAACACACAGCAGGCAGTAAACAATCCAACTCGTAAACTCAGTGTAGCTCAAAATCTCAGCGCATCTCTGTGTAACAAATAAAAAATATGCTCTCCCTCGACCCCCGCGAACTTCCCCAACCCAAGCTCCATCAATACTTGCTCGGTGCTATTGGTCCACGCCCCATTGCATTTGCCAGCACACTCGATGAGCAGGGACGGGCGAACCTCGCGCCTTACAGCTTCTTCAACGTATTCAGTTCAAACCCACCCATACTGATCTTCTCACCTGCCCGACGTGGTCGCGACAACACCACCAAACACACGCTGGAGAATGCTTTGAAGGTGCGTGAATGCGTCATCAACATTGTGAATTATTCCATCGTGGAGCAGATGTCGTTGGCCAGCACAGAATTCCCTGAAGGCGTTAGTGAGTTTGAAAAAACAGGACTCACCCCTATTACATCGGATGTGGTAAAACCATTTCGCGTGAAAGAGGCACCGGTTCAGTTTGAATGCAAGATTAACGACGTGGTAGCACTTGGCAACCAAGGTGGTGCAGGTAATTTGGTGATTTGCGAAGTGGTGCGGATTCATGTGCACGAGGATATTCTGGATGAAGAAGGACGCATATCGCCCATCAAAATCGATCAGGTAGCGCGCATGGGCGGAAATTGGTATACCCGCGCCAACCAAGGGCTGTTTCAATTGCCTCAACCCATGACACAAATTGGAATTGGTTTCGATCGATTACCTGAAGACATACGCACCTCAAGCGTGCTTACCGGCAATGAGCTCGCACAGCTTGCCGGCGTTGAAGCACTACCAAATGAAACGGAGGTGAATGAATATAAACTGACGGAGCTGTCAGATCTCTTCATAGAATATGAAGGGCGTGCTTCGGAACTCGAGCAGCAACTGCACCTCAAAGCGAAAGAACTCCTCGGAACAAAACAATTGACTGAAGCTTGGATGACCTTACTCGCCTTCAACAATTAAGCAACGCAGTTTGAAGAATTCAGCCTCCGTCGGCGATTCGCTCGACATCCTCAATAGTTTGCGCGCTGTGGCGGCCATGATGGTCTGTCTCTTTCATAGCGCATTTTTGCTCATCCCATTCTACCCGACTGCATCACAAGTACTCGACATTGGCCAAGAGGGCGTATATGTTTTCTTTGTGATTAGCGGCATGGTAATGCCCTTGTCGATGGACAAAATCGCCTACCGCATTAGCGACTTTTTCGTATTCATGACCAAACGGATTTTGCGCCTACAACCTCCTATGATGTTGTCTGCAATTGTAGTAGCGATAACCTCATGGGCAATGCTCAACACCGATGAGCACAATGGTTGGCAATTGCTCGTTGCGAGCGCCACACTCACAGCGCCGTTGTTTGATTTACCGTGGGTGAATGGCATCTACTGGACCTTATTTGTAGAAATGCAATATTATATTTATATCGCATTGGCCTTTCCGTTGTTGACATTGCCTCAAGTCTGGAAACGCAGTACAGCCGTGCTTGCAATACTGTTGATTTCATTCATATCCATATTTATGGAAGGCAACGCTGCCAAGTCCAACCTTCCCTTCCATTTGCCTGTTTTCCTTATGGGGTATTATCTGTTCATGCGCTACAAGCAAAGGATTGCAAAGATGGAATTCTATCTTGGAATTGTAGCATGTATTGCCGTTTGTGTTTACATCACTGTGATCGCACATGGACTTGGATACCGCATTGTAACAACAGCATGTGCAACCACGCTCATCATAGCCAATATGCGCATAGGCTGGCGCTGGCTTAGCGCCTTGGGCGAATACAGCTACTCACTTTACTTGATGCATTGGCCTGTAATCAGCGCGTTATGCTTCATACTCGGAGGCATCCTAAAAACACCATGTGGAAATGCTACCGTTTTCGTGTGCATTCAGATTGCCGCAATAGCTATTGCGTGGGGATTTTATCAGATTGCAGAGAAGCCGGCGCTGAAGTTGGCGAAGCGCGTGAAGTACCGGAGATAATGCAGTATGTCTATCGAAAACAAGCTTAATTACCGATTGTTTCTTCGGTTGAAAAACGGCTTCTTTCCACCTTTATGTCCGTCTTGGCGTGGCGGCGGAGTATCAGTGATGAGTGGCGCAGGGCCTAAGAACTCAGGCACTGGCAGTTTGTCTATCTCCTTTTCGATAAGCTTTTCGATGCGTTTGAATCCGCGAATGTCGTCGGGCGATACAAGCGTGAGCGCCTCACCACTGCGTTGAGCGCGGGCAGTGCGACCGATGCGGTGCACATAATCCTCTGCATCGCGCGGCACATCGTAGTTTACCACCATATCAATACCATCCACATCAATACCACGACTGATGACATCGGTAGCCACCAACACATTGATTTGCTTGTTGCGAAACTTGCGCATTACCTCTTCGCGTTGATCCTGCTCAAGATCGCTCGATATACGATCAGCTTGAACACCAGACTGCACCAGTTTGCGGTGCAATGCGCTTACGGCGTGTTTGCGCGAACAGAAAACGATAATGCACTGATCTTTGCGCGCCTCATCCTTGAGGATGTGGATCATGAGAGGCAATTTCTGCGCATCATGAACGATGTAAGCACTTTGTTTCACCTTCTCTGCAGGCTTTGAAATAGCAATGCTCACCTGCTCAGGATTGTTCATGAATGTCTTGGCCAGTTGTGCAATTCCTTGTGGCATGGTAGCCGAAAACATGAGCGTTTGACGCTTGTCGTTGACTTCACGAATAATGCGAAATAAATCGGGCTGAAACCCCATGTCCAGCATGCGATCGGCCTCATCCAGTATCAGAAATCGCAATTGTGAAAAGTCGACATGGCCGACATTCAAATGCGAAATCAATCGACCGGGTGTTGCTATAATGATATCGACACCCTGCACGATTGCGTTCTTCTCCTGATTGAAATCTTGTCCATCGCCACCGCCATAAATGGCTACCGACGATGTACCTGTAAAATACGAATAAGCCTCAACGGCTTGGTCGATTTGCAAAGCAAGTTCGCGTGTGGGCACGATGATGAGCGCTTGCGTTTTGCCATGATCAGGGCGATCCATGATCATATTGAGAATTGGCAACACGAATGCCGCCGTTTTTCCTGTACCCGTTTGGGCAATACCGATGAGGTCTTTGCCTGATAGAATGATAGGAATGCTCTGCTCCTGAATTGGCGTAGCCGATTTGTAATTCATCGAGAGTATGCCCTCGAGGAGTTCAGTATGCAGATTGAGTTCAGTAAATTCCAAAATATAGTTGTTGTATTTGCGGCTTAGAATGGAAGATCATCTTCCATTTCTGCAGCCGTTGGTGGCAGCGGTGGAGGCGGCATAGGTGCACCACCCGGCTGAGAGGCTTCTGCTCCTTGTCCTTCGATTTTCCACGACACCAGGCTATTGTAGTATTTACCTTGGTATTCACGGCCGCGGATATCGAAAAACACTTTGATGCGATCGCCCACATTGTATGAGGTAATCAAACTGCCTTTTTCTTTAAGCAGTTCGAATGAAATATCTTGCGGATATTGCTCTTCTGTAGAAATAACAAATTCACGCTTCGTAAATCCGCTGGCAAAACTTTGCTCATCGCGAATCAATTTTACTCTTCCGATTAATTCCATAGTTCGTTTAGATTCGGGCACTAAGGTACCCTTGAATGTTTTACATGCACCCCAAGGAGCATAAATTGTGAATATTTCAACGCTATTGCATGACGCCTTCCCTTAGCGCACAAGCTTCTTATACTTGATGCGATGCGGTGTGGTATCACCCAATCTTTTCTTCTTGTTCTCTTCATATTCGCTGAAGTCGCCCTCGAAGTAATATACCTGCGAGTCGCCTTCAAACGCCAGAATGTGCGTGCAGATGCGGTCGAGGAACCAGCGATCGTGGCTAATCACCACGGCACAACCGGCGAAGTTTTGTATCCCTTCTTCTAATGCGCGCAAGGTGTTCACGTCAATATCATTGGTAGGCTCATCGAGCAGCAATACGTTGGCCTCTGTTTTTAACGTCATGGCCAGGTGCAAGCGATTGCGCTCACCGCCCGAAAGCACTCCGCACTTCTTTTGTTGGTCAGCGCCTTGAAAGTTGAACTTGCTGCAGTATGCGCGTGAATTGATGGTTTGTCCGCCCACCTCAATCACTTCGTTACCACCACTGATTACTTCATACACACTCTTGTCCAGATCAATCTCCTTGTGGCGTTGATCCACATAACCAATCTTCACTGTATCACCTATGCGAATGCTACCGCCATCCGGTGTTTCTTCGTTCATGATCATGCGGAAAAGCGTTGTCTTACCGGCTCCATTCGGACCGATAATACCCACAATACCGGCAGGTGGCAGTTTGAAAGAAAGGTGGTCGATCAGTAAGCGGTCTTCAAAACCCTTGGTAACATCGGTAAACTCAATAACATCGTTACCCAAACGTGGTCCATTGGGAATTGGAATTTCCAGTGTCGCCTCCTTCTCTCTTTCACCCTCACTCATCATGCGGTCATAGTTCTGCAAACGCGCTTTGTTCTTGGCATGACGTCCTTTCGGATTGGTGCGCACCCACTCCAACTCGCGTTCGAGGATTTTGCGACGCTTGCTTTCATGCTTCTCTTCCTGAGCCAGGCGCTTCGCCTTTTGCTCGAGCCACGAAGAGTAATTGCCCTGATATGGAATACCTTCTCCACGATCCAATTCGAGAATCCATCCGGCCACATTATCTAGGAAGTAACGGTCGTGTGTTACAGCGAGCACCGTTCCCCTGTATTCAGAAAGATGCTGCTCCAGCCAAAGCACAGATTCAGCATCCAAGTGGTTGGTAGGCTCATCGAGCAAGAGCACATCGGGTTGCTGCAACAGCAAACGGCAAAGCGCCACACGACGGCGTTCTCCACCACTGAGTACTCCGATTTTTGCATCTTCAGCAGGACAGCGCAAAGCGTCCATCGCTACCGATAGTTTGTTATCCAGATCCCAACCGCCCAATGCTTCAATCTTGTCTTGAGCAGCTGCCTGACGATTCATGAGCGATTCCATTTTTTCGGGATCATTCAAAATCTCCTCATCCATGAATTTCAGGTTGATCTCTTCGTATTCCTTCAGTGCATCGGTGATAGGCTTAACGCCCTCTTCAACGATTTCGCGCACAGTCTTTTGTTCGTCGAGTTGAGGTTCCTGAGGCAAGTAACCCACGGAATAGCCGGGGCTCCAAACCACATCGCCCTGAAAGGACTGGTCGAGGCCGGCAATGATTTTCATAACCGTAGACTTACCCGCACCGTTCATACCGAGGATGCCGATTTTGGCTCCGTAGTAGAAACTGAGATAAATGTCTTTAATAATATGCTTACCGGTTGGCGTGTATTTGTTGACGCCTACCATCGAAAAAATTATCTTCTTATCGTCGCTCATGGTGTTGAAAAATTGAGGCGCGAATGTAGGGAGGAATAGCCAATGGTGAGTGGCCATCGGCTCGCAATACATCCGAAAAATTGAAGATGGAAAATAGATTTCATGCCCCGAAGAAAGTTGTATGTTTGGTCGATTAAAAAACATTCACTTATGCGTTTCATCTTATGTTTAGCTTTGAGCTTAGCGACCACCATCCTATCCGCCCAGTGCGATGGGAGTAGATTTCTCAACCGTGTTTTCCCGGATCTGAGCGTGACGTCGAATGTTCAATACGGCTCCAACACCGATCGCAATGGCGCCACACAGGCATTGACCATGGATATTTACGAGCCAAATGGCGATGTCGCGGCAAACAGACCTTTGGTTGTGATGTGTCATGGTGGCTTCTTCCTTTCAGGCGACAAAGCCGCACCGGATGTTGTTCCATTGAGTGAAGACTTGGCGCGCATGGGCTATGTGGTGGCCTCCATCAATTACCGCATGGGAGCATCAACGTTTGGCAACATCGAAAACTCCTTCGCACAGGCGGTGATGCGCGCTGTGCAAGACCTGAACGCAGCTATCCGCTGGTTTCGGAAGAATGCAGCAGAAGATGGCAATACCTTCGGAATTGACACGGAGAATATTTTCACATTCGGCACATCGGCCGGTGCCTTCATGGTATTGCAGCAAGCTTACATGGATAATGATGAAATCCCAGCATTCTTAGACACCACAGCTCCGGGTCTCACGGGCGGTGTAGAGGGCGAAAGTGGCAATGCCGGCTACTCTTCCGTGGTGAAAGGGCTAGTGAGTCATTGCGGCGCCATGGGCGACAATGCATGGATCGATGCCGACGAACAAACTCCTGCTTGCCTGTTTCATGGGCAGTACGACACAACAGTACCCAACGACTCCTCTATGCTCACACTGGCGGGCATATTTCCGGTGGCTGTGGTTGAAGGCAGCTACCCCATCAGTGAACGCATGACCGCATTAGGAATCGAGCATTGCTTTGAAATCAACGACAACGTTGGTCACGTGGCATACCTGACCAACCAAGCTGTATACGACAGCACACTTTCGATCAGCAGCAACTTCCTGGCGCATTTTGTGTGTGGTATCGAACTCGATTGCACTTACCGAGAAGTTTTGACTGGCAACGAAGAAGTAATGAATTCCACCTTCAAGGTATTTCCAAATCCAGCCAATGATGTGTTATATCTCTCTTCCGATGTGCCATCGAATTATACAGTAATTGATACGCAAGGAAAACAAGTTTGCTCCGGCAGAAGCGCTCACATCAACACCTCACATTTGCCCAGTGGTATTTATCTTGTCCAAATGCAGGATAATGCAGGGCAATTGAAAACCGCGCGCATCATCGTTTCGCACGAATAACTTACCATGGACCAACAAGCAACAGATGAGCGCTTCATGCGCATGGCCATCCGCGAAGCCATGAATGCCTATGATGCAGATGAGGTTCCCATTGGCTGTGTAATTGTGTGTCAGGGGCAAGTTATTGCGCGCGGCTACAATCTCACCGAGCGCTTGCACGACTTTACCGCGCATGCCGAAATGCAAGCCTACACATCGGCTTCGGAATATCTCAATGGCAAATCGCTGCATGAATGCACGCTTTATGTCACTTTAGAACCCTGCGTAATGTGCGCAGGCGCGGCTTACAACACGCGTGTTGGCCGCATCGTTTTTGGTGCACACGACGAGAAGCGCGGCTTCACCAAATTTGGTTCACACGCCGACAATGGTCAGGGCATTATTCATCCCAGGTGCGAAGTAATCTCTGGAGTATTGGCAGATGAATGCGCGCAGCTCCTCACCACCTTCTTCCGGGAAAAGCGAGCCGACTGATTTTTAGCTTGGCATTTCATAGTGCATCGTCTAACTTCGCGGCTCGAAAAAAATTAGGTCCGTCCACAAAATGAAACCTCGATTATGCAATTCTCACTTTCCAAAGAGCTACTATCTGAGCTCCGCGAGTGGATTGCGGACGGCAAGGACACAGCAATAGCCCAAGCTACGTATGATGCGCATCCGGCGGATATAGCGGAGTTACTCAACGAACTCAAGCGAGATGAGGCCGTCTACGTATACCGATTACTGGATGAAGAGAAGGCCGCGGATGTCATGCTCGAGCTTGATGACGACGTGCGCGAAAAGCTGCTTTCGAGCCTCACTAGCCGAGAGATTGCTGAAGACCTTATCGAAAACATCGACTCTGACGATGCAGCCGACGTTATCGCTGAGCTACCTGAACAAAAGCAAGAAGAAGTAATAGCGCTCCTCGGCAACGAAGAGCAAGCCAGCGACATCATCGATTTGATGACATATGCTGAGGGCACCGCGGGCGCCATCATGGGTACAGAGCTGATTCGCGTGAATCAGAACTGGACCGTTACTCAGGCAATACGCGAGATGCGCAAACAAGCTGAAGATCTGGACAACATCTATACAATTTATGTTGTCGATGATACCGATGTGTTGCTAGGCACGCTGAGTGTGAAGTACATGCTCTTCAATTTATCAAGTCTGCGCACTACCATCAAAGACCTTTATAAGCAAAGCAAAGTGCGCACGGTAAACGTGCATGCGCCTGTGGATGAAGTGGCGAAGGTTATGGAAAAATATGACCTTGTTGTATTGCCGGTGGTAAACGAACAAAACATGT
>CANHPZ010000012.1 GCA_947462725.1 Flavobacteriales bacterium | reverse complement strand
CCGGTGTTCGACTGCGCTTGGGAACCAGCCCCTGTTTGCATTCACCGCAATTCCCAAAAAAAAGAACATTTGTGCATTCGTGGTTATTCATTCGTTGCCAACTATTCGTGGTCATTCATTCGTGCAACTGTCCTTAACTCGCTCGGGTTGATATAATTTTGTACCATGGTTTATGAAGCATCGCTCGCGGGTGTTTTCCGCATCATTTTTTGGATTCTTGTCGGATCGTTCATCATTCGTCTGATTGTGCGTTTGGCCTTGCCACACGTGGTACGCGGCGCGCAAGAGCGCATGCAAGAGGAGATGCGCAAAAGACAAGAGGCTCAGCGTCCGAAGCGCCGAGAAGGCGACGTGACCATTGAGATGAACGACCGCAACAGTGGCAAATCGCAAAAGGGCGATTATGTTGATTTCGTTGAAATCAAGGAAGATTAATGGCCCTTTGGGATTCATGTCCTAATTTCCCCGCTCAAACCAGATTATCCATATCATTCGTATGAAGAACAAGCTCCTCCAGTTGCTTCCGCACGCCGTTGCGGTTGTGGTTTTTTTAGTTATCGCTATGGCGTTTTTTTCCGGAATCAATGATGAGTATGGTTTGAAGCAGCCCGACTTCGCCAAGGTGATGGGTATGTCGAAGGAGCTTTCCGACTACCGATTGACGAATGATGAGGAAGCTTTGTGGAGCAACAACATGTTTGGCGGAATGCCAGGTTATCAAACCAACATGAGCTATTCTTCCAATTGGGTGCGCCCTATCGATCGCTTGTTGAAGCTAGGCACCGAGCCATCCATTGGTTCACTGTATATGTGCATGTTTGGATTCTATATTCTCATGCTTTGTTTGCGCGTGAATCCTTGGCTTGGAATCGTTGGTGCTGTATCTTTTGGTTTGTCTACTATAAATATTCTTTATCTCGGAGGTGGACACACATCAAAGGTCAATGCGATTGGTTACATGGCTCCGGCGTTGGGCGGTGTTATTCTTGCGCTGCGAGGGCGTTGGTTGCTGGGCGGCGCTGTCTTTGCGCTCTTCTTCAGTTTGCATTTAGCGTCGAATCACTTGCAGATGACCTATTACCTGGCATTCTTGGTATTTGCAGTAGCCATCGGAGAAGGCATTCGTTTGCTGTTGCAAAAGCAATGGATGGATGCGGTTAAAGCTGCAGCCGCTTTGCTCGTTGGCGGACTCATAGCGGTGATGCCCAACTTCGCAAGTATATATACCACCTACGAATACAGCAAACTCACCACACGCGGTAAGTCTGATTTGACCATCAAACCCGAAGGCAAGGAAGACAATGCGCAGGTATCAGACGGATTGAACACCAACTACATTTTGGAATACAACATGGCGGCAGGTGAGCCCTGGGCCATGATGATTCCCAACGCCAAGGGCGGCAGTTCTTCAGTCATGTTGGCTGAAAACAAAAAGGCCATGCAACGTGCGCCAAAAGAAGTGCGCGAGAATCTGCAAGGATTTCCACAGTATTGGGGAGATCAGGGCAGCTCCGCAGGAGCGTTTTATTTTGGGGCGGGTATCATGTTCTTGTTTGTGCTTGCGCTTTTTCTAGCCAAAGACACGCTGAAATGGCCGTTCTTGTTTATCTCGGTTCTTGCCATTTTCTTGTGCATGAAGGATATGCATGGTATCAACAAATTCTTCATCGAGAGTTTCCCGATGTACAACAAGTTTCGTGATTCGAAAATGATACTGGTGCTCATGCAAATCATGGCACCAACTCTCGCTATCGTCTATCTGAACGAACTTTTGAAGTCACCCCTCAGCGCGCCTAAGCGTAAGTTGTTCTTTATTGTTTCAGGATCTCTGGTAGCCTTGCTATTAATTGTAGCAACAACTCCATCGATTACAGGTCCATTGGTTTCCCCTAATGAGGTTGAATATCTCGATAATATGCGTGAGCAATACAAGTCGAATGCGAATGCGTTGAACATGGTGAACGAAATTGAAGACGCACTTCCTGAAGTTCGCTCTGCGGTATTCTCAGAGGATGCACAACGCAGTTTGCTCATAGTTATCGTTGTACTTGGATTGACTTTGCTTACGGCGTTGAACAAAATCAAATGGCCGGTGCTGGTCGGTGTGGCGTTGTTGGTGGTGACAGCTGACATGTGGTCGGTGTCATCGCGCTATTTCAATAGTGACAAGCGCAAGGATCCACGCACAGGCAAAATGGATTACGCGCATTACGAGCGCACCGACGATCGTCTGTTTCCCTACACTCCTGATACCTGCGATATGCGCATACTAAGCATGGAGAGTGCGTCCATTCCTGACTTTCGCGCACAGGCCGACAAGCTGGAGGAAGTAATGTCTTCGCGCGAGCCATACAAGGGCAAGGATCCCAAACGCATTCATTCGGCATGTGAGTTTGGTGCATTGCAATTGAATACGGATTACCGTGTGTTATTGGCCACTCCGGGCGTGTTTACGGACGCCAGTGCAGCTTACTATCACAAATCCATTGGCGGTTATCACGCGGCAAAACTGAAGCGCTATCAAGAAATGATCGACTTCTATATTTCCGATGAAATTGAACAAGTAACGGGTGCCATGAAATCAGGTAATCCGATGGTGGTGGATTCGGTATTGGCGCAAACCAAAGTACTCAACATGCTCAACACGAAGTATGTGAAATACAGTGGCGCGGCACCACCCATCAACAATGCATCGCATGCCCTGGGCAATGCTTGGTTTGCAAGTGATGTGAAGATGGTGGCCACAGCCGACGAAGAAATGCAGTCAATAGCATCAGTTGATCCCGCGAATACAGTCATCGTAAATCGTGAATTTGAATCTATCGTAAAGTCTTCACAGCCGTTGGATAGCACGGCCACAGTGAGCATGACGAAATACGGAACACGTCGTTTGTCCTATGCGGTGAATACACCGGTTGAAGCTCCAGTGGTGTTTAGTGAGATCTACTATCCCGCAGGTTGGGTATGTCGCATCGATGGACAAGAGGTGCCATACTTCCGCGCCGATTACTTCTTGCGTGGTGTTATGGTTCCAGCCGGAAGTCACAACGTAGAATGGTCGTTCGAACCGAAATCATACACCACGGGTGTGCAGGTCAATACCGCGGGCTCTGTATCGCTGCTGGTGCTAGTTTTGTTGGTGTTTGGTGCTGAACTGTTGAAGTGGTGGAAGAAGCAAGCTTAATGGGAAGCCTTTTTGCGATCATGCAGTTGTGCAATCACCACAGCATGTGCAAACAGTAAAATCGGAATAATCACAGAAGGAATCCAGCTGCCCGGAAAGTGAACCATGAGGTAATTGGGCGCATTGAATGACGTGAGCTGCAATGTGGATGGTGCAGAGAATAGGATGCGCATCCAGAGCACTAGTAGTGAGATCAGTCCCGCATAGTTCCACATGAGCACCAGGTTGTCAGTTTTCTTTTGCTTTTTGCCGAGCAACCACAGGGCAAACGGAGCCATTGCTGCGATAATCACATCCGGATTCCCAAATGCTACGGTCAGTGAAGATGGCGATTGTTTGAAATCAGCGCTCCACCACAGGATTATTTCCAGCGGTATGCGCATCAGTTGCATGGTCACTAAGAAGCGCAAGTTGAGCGCGTGGCGCCATCCGCTGATTTTTGGCAGAAATAGCACTACCAGGGCAATGCAAGAAGTGGTGATGAATGGGAACAACAAATGCGCAGACTTGCGGTCCATGTACCAGCGATTCAGAGAAAGGGTACTCTGAAAGATAATCCACAACAAAACAAGAATACCGACCCAAGTGGCGCTTCTCTGAACTTTGTTCTCGGATGAGAATGAAATAGAGAACAAAAAAAGCAGGTAGGTTGTTATAGTTACAAGCGTAATTGTGAGGGTGAGTCCTGCGGGTATCTCAAGCATTTTTTTTCTGCAAAGAACGCTTTCATTGTCTTAGGTTAATATTTTTTTTGTGAATCTTCATCTAGCTTTGCTCGCCCATAAAACAAAAGGCCATCGGAAATCGGTGGTTGGGGGCGATGTGATGATCGATTCAACAAAACACGACCAAATTCGTTGGAAAATTTATGAGCGCACCGCCGATGTCGATGCTGCTGTGTGGTCTTCGCTTCATCCAGAATCGGGTTCTTTTTTGTGTTTGGATTATTTGCGCGCAATTGAGGATGCCCACGATGAAGGATTGGAAGTGCGCTTGGCGGTGTTTTACTTAAATGAAAAAACAATCGGAATCGCAGCGTTTCAGATTGCCCACTTCATTACATCAGACGATGCTTATTCCAATGTTGTGTTGAATTGCATTAACGCAGTGCTGCGTAAATTCCGCGGCAAGCACGTACACAACATTCTTATCAATGGCAATGCTTTCGCCACTGGCGAGCATGGATTTTCTTTTCTTAGCGAATGCGCGCCTCAAACTATTGCGTTTTGCTTGCATGGTGCGATGGAGGGAATATCAAAAATGGAGCAAGGCAAAGGCCGACGCATTTGCGCTATGGTCACCAAGGATTTTTATCCTAATACCATTCCCGTTGCGCAAGGTTTGGAGAAATATCGATTCAAGCGTTTTCAGGTGGACCACAATATGGTCATGCCTATTCATCAGTCATGGAAGAGCTTTGATGATTACCTCGATTCGCTCAACACAAAGTTTCGCACCAAGGCGAAGTCATCCATGAAACGTTCTTCCACGATTGCGATTATTAGAGCCAGTGCGGATGATGTTATTGCTCATGCGGATGCGCTTCAAGTGCTATATGAGAATGTCTACAACAAGGCGGATTTTCGATTGGGTAAATTGGATTTGAAAACACTCGCCAATTTGTTACGCCGAATCCCTCAGCAGTTTTTTGTGCAGATTTATCTGCATGAAGGTGTGCCGGTCGGATTCATGTCGGCCATGCGCTGCGGCAAAGTGCTGGAGGCTCACGTTATCGGAATTGATTACGATAAAAATCGGGATCATGGTGTATATCAGCGCATGCTCTACGACTATGTATCGCTGGCCATTGAGCTCGGATGCAATAGAGTGGTGTATGGAAGAACAGCAGCGGAAATTAAATCTACGGTTGGGGCATTTCCGGTTGATCTTACGTGTTGCATCATGCATCGCCGCAGTATTTCCAATGCCTTGCTGAGCATGATTCTGCAATATGTAAAACCGTCGGAATATCCGCAGCGACAGCCATTCAAGGCCGAAGTGCTGAGTGAACTTACACAACAACCCCTATACAATATCAACGCACATGCTGCAGAAAAGTGAACGTGGATTGCTAATCGTGCTGGCCGCTATCCAGTTCACTAATATTGTTGACTTCATGATCATGATGCCCATGGGCGACATCCTTAAAAAGGAGTTGTCGATAGGTCCGCAAGAGTATGGAATTCTTGTTTCGAGTTATGGAATTGCTGCTTTTGTCACTGCTTTTGCCGGAGTGTTTTATCTCGATAATTTGGATCGACGCAAAGCATTGTTGGCTGCCTATTTCGGGTTTATGATTGGTACACTTTCGAGTGCCATCCTTCCCAATACCGATAGTGCTCAATTGAATTATTATCTCTTCATCGTCACTCGGGTTATTACCGGACTTACAGGCGGACTTCTGGGTGGATTGGTCATGTCGATAATCGGTGATGCAATTCCGATTGAAAGGAGAGGCCGCGCAATGGGCATAGTTACGATGTCGTTCTCGTTGGCGGCTGTATTGGGTATGCCTGTGGCCTTGACGCTTGTTGATGTGTTTGACAACAACTGGCATGTTCCGTTTTACGGTGTAACACTATTAGCACTTCCGTTTTGGATATTGGCCTTCAAGCGCATTCCTCCCATGAGCGAGCATTTGAAAAATAGAACTCACTTTGACCGCACTGCAGCCATACGGTTGGCCATCACCTCGCGTGAGCAACGCAACGCACTGTTGTTTACCATACTCCTTGTTCTTGGACAGTTCACGGTGATTTCATTTATGACACCGTTTTATATCAATAACGTGGGTTTGGAACAGCGCGATATCAAGTGGATCTATTTGGTTGGCGGAGCGGCAACGGTAGTTAGTGGTCTTACTATTGGTCGTTTGGTTGATCGCGTGGGTCGTTTCCACATGTTCACGATTGCAGCGGTGCTAAGTATCATTCCGGTGTTGGTCATTACGCATTTGCCGCAAGTGCCGCTGTGGGTAGTACTAATTATTGCGGCATTCTTCTTTGTGTTGGTGTCGGGTCGTATGATACCGGCGAATACCATTGCCACAACGGTTGTGAGTCCTGCGCAGCGTGCGGGTTTCATGAGTTTAAATTCTGCCATGATGTCGCTTGCCAGCGGGTCGTCAGGGATTATCGCCGGTGCCATCATTTCACAGGCTGATGCCAATAGTCCGTTGATGAATTACGAGTGGGTGGGATATTTAGCCGCTGCCAGCACGCTGTTGTCGCTTCTTGTGGTGCGCATCCTCAAGAAAATCGCCGATGCGAAATCGGTAGGATAGATTTTTTACCGCCAAAGGCACAAAGGAATTTCAAAGGAACAATTCTCTGCACTCTTTGCATCTCTTCGGTTACTTAGAAAAACAACAACAGTTTCTCAAGCCCTATCCCTTCGCATCCATTTCACTCCCTCCAAAGTCCCTAGCATCGTGGCGGAGGCTGCCAACGCTGGAAGGAAGTGTGCATAACCGGGATGCTCAAAATTGAAAATGAAATTGAGCTCCGGCACTGCAATGGCCAATAGCAATAGACTAAAAGCGGAACCTAAAATGAGCAGGGTTACTCTGCTGCGTTCCATCAATACCGCAATGAAAGATCGCGTGTTGCTCAAGTCGGTTAGTATGAGGAAAATGTTGCCGATAATCAATGCTGAAAATGTGATCGAGCGAACCTCGCCTTCGGTGTGTCCTTCATTGTAGGAAAGGCCATACACTGCAAGGACAGAAGCGAGGAGCATTAAGCCTTTGAATACAGCAAAAAGAATTTTATTCCTGCCGAAAAATCGTTGGTTGCTATCGCGTGGTTTGCGCTCCATGATGCCTTTCTCTTCTTGCTCTGATTCGAAGGCAATGGAGCAAACAGGGTCAATAATGAGTTCCATGAATACGATATGAATGGGGAACAACAAAACAGGTAGCATCGGGAAGAATGCCGGCAACAAGGTGAGCACAATAATCGGAATGTGTATGGCCATGATATAGGACATCGCTTTTTGCAGATTGTCGAAGATTCTCCGACCCGAGCGTATCGCTCCAACAATGGATGCAAAGTTGTCGTCGAGCAATACAATCGATGAAGCCTCGCGCGCAACGTCGGTTCCTTTTGCCCCCATAGCAACGCCGATGTTTGCTGCCTTCAACGCCGGGGCGTCATTCACGCCGTCGCCTGTCATTGCTACTATTTCTCCGGCATCTTTAAGCACGTTAACAATGCGAAGTTTCTGCTCCGGAATAACACGCGCAAAAACGGATGTCTTCAAAATGCGCTGTTTCAATTCCGATTCATTTAGCGAATTGATTTCATCACCGGTGAGCACTTGATTTTCGTGCGCAATGCCTATGCGCCCTGCGATGGCCAATGCGGTAGCCGGATAATCGCCGGTTATCATGCACACACGAATTCCTGCCTTTTTGCATTCTTCAATGGCCGCAGGCACTTCCGGACGAATGGGGTCCTCAAAACCAAGGAGCCCGAGAAACTCGTATTGGAAGGCGTGCTGTGTTTCCGGCCATGGATCTCCGGTATGTTTACTTTCAGCTACAGCAATTACTCTAAAGCCTTGTTGCGCCATGCGATGAACAGTGTCAATATGCGACGTGCGTTCTGCATCGCTCAAACTACACAGTCCCAACACAGCTTCAGGCGCTCCTTTGGCGGTGAGGTAATAGTGAGTGGCATGGTGCGAGCGATAGGCGCGTGTCATCATAAGAAGGCCTTGACTCAGCGTGTATTCGCGCTCGAAATCGAGCAAATTCCCTTTGAGTTCAAGGTCTGAATGCATGTTGAAGATGGCCTTCTCCATGGGGTCTGTGGCATCGATTTGCGATGCCATGCACCCCACCTCAATGACGTGATTGAGCGCATCGCTGTGGCCATTGAATTGTTTGCGTTCTATAATGGTGTTGTCTATTGCTACCGCAGCTACAACCATCTTGTTTTGTGTGATGGTTCCTGTTTTATCACTGCACAACACGGTGGCTGATCCAAGCGTTTCGATTGCGCTCGACTTGCGTGTGAGTACGTTTTTCTTCGACAAACGCCATGCGCCGAGGGCAAGAAATATGGTCAGCACAACAGGGAATTCTTCAGGCAGAATGGCCATGGATGCGGCTAACCCGGTGAGCAAGGATTCGAGGAAATTACCCCGCTGGAAATAGAAGGCGACTACAACGGTAATGCTCATGATTACACCAATCAGCGAAAGCGTGCGTATGAGCACTTTCATTTCCCTTTGCAAGCGTGTTTCTTCATCTGAAATGGAACTCAACGATTTTCCAATCTTGCCAAATTCGGTTTGATTGCCGGTGGCAGTAACCAGTGCAAGCGCAGAACCTTGCACAGCAAGCGTACCACTGAAAATGCGCTTGTGGTTTTCCTCTATCGATTTGTTCACGGGCATGGATTCGCCGGTGAGCAATGCTTCATCTACCGATAAATGTTGGCATTCTACAATTTCGCCATCAGCAGCAATTCGATCTCCCTCATGAATCACGAGAATATCGCCGGGTACAACTTCGCGTCCGGCGATACGTACTTTTTGTCCGTCACGAATCACGAGTGCGCGCGGCGATGCAAGGCTGCGCAAGGCTTCGAGTGAACGTTCCGTTTTGCGGTATTGCGCAAAGGTGATTCCGATGATGATGAAAATGCTGGAAGAGAGCACAGCTCCTTCTTGGTAATCACCCAATAGCATATAGAGCGTGCCACAGCCAATGAGCAACAAAAACATAGGTTCACGGACAACCTCTAAGGCTATGCGCAAAATGTTCTTTGGTTTAGCACTGGCCAATTCGTTATAGCCGTACTGCGCCAATCGCGCTTTCGCTTCTTCTGACGACAAGTCGTGAATCATGCGGTAAAGTTAAATGTGGGGTCTATGCAGTGCTGCTTATTTTTGCAGCAGCTAATGAGAATCATAGCCAACATACCACACCCGCGACTGAAGATTTCAATTTTCTTGTACAATGAAAAGTACATCATCGAAATTGAAGCCGCTCAGTATAAGCAGACGTTTAAGATTAGCGCAGATAGCGTGATGGGTGTAGATGATGTGAAGGCGTTGATTACTCCGGAGCTATTGGAGCACAGTATGGACCGGTTTGAAGCCATGCATGTGGATTTTAAGGACGCATTTGAACGAATAAAGAAGCAATAGATGATATCGAAAATTTCGCTAGCACTCAGTGTTGTGCTAACTGCAATGGTGATTTTTTTATGGGTGAAGCTCAATGGTATGACTGGGTCAACCGATAATACTCCTGAAGTACCCGTGGCCGCTGCGTTTGCACAAGAGGGAGGCGCGAAGCCTACGGTTGTGGCTTATGTGAATGGAGACACACTCAATTCGAAGTACAACTTCATTGTAGAAAAATCGAAGGACCTGGAAACAAAGATGGCTGCCGCCGAAGAGCGTGTGAAAAAAGAATACGGACCCCGTCAGGCGCAATACGAACAAAACATGCGTTATGCGCAGGAACATCCGGAGATGTCGGACGCAGAAGCGATGGCCTTGCAGAAGGATATGGAGCGTCTGCAAAAGGAGATGGATGAGATCCAACAGCGTGAGGTGGGAGTGATGCAGAAAAAAGAAGCCGACTTACAGCAGGAGCTCATTACTCGTGTAAATGAATACCTCAAGAAGTTTACGAAGGAGCGTGGCATCGATTACGTCATCAATAAGCAAAGTGAATTTCAGGTTATTCTTTTCGGAAATCCTGATTATGATATCACTGCTGAAGTAATCGCTGGACTGAACTCTGAGTACGAAATAGAAAAACAAGCAAAATGAGTTTGGCCGCCAAGAAATTGAAGGAGAATGTTTCTGAGTATATCATTTTCCTATGGCAGATGGAAGATTTGCTGCGTGCAGTTCATTTCAATGCCGAAGCACTCGATGAGTTCATAGGGTCCTATGCTCCTAATGCTGGTGCAATTGAAGATGAGAAGAAATGGTTCCAAGGTTTGGTGACCAACATGAAGCGCGATGGCGTGGAGCAACGCGGTCATGTGACGGAGATACACGAGCTAATTTTCGAATTGAATTATCTCCACAATACGCTCCTCAATATTGTGAAGGATCGCGCTTATAATGACGCCTATCTACTGGCGCAGCCCAACATCAAGGAATATATCTCACGCACCGATGGTAAGTCAACAAACGATGTCGAGGTGTGTTTGACAGCGCTCTATGGGTTGTTGCTGTTGCGTTTGCGCAAGGAGCCAATTTCAGAAGCTACGCAGTTGGCCATGCAAAGTTTTTCAGGTTTGCTGGCCAAACTATCACATCATTATGGTCGCATGAAGCACGGCGAATTCAACTATTCACTCAATTGAGTATCGGTAGAGCCGGGTGTATTGCTATTGATGTAATTTCTCCAACGCTCAACAACTTGATGCATGTCATCGGGTAGTTCTTTTTCGAAAAACATCCATTCGCCTGTGGTGGGGTGATTGAATCCGAGTGAACGCGCATGCAGAGCTTGCCTTGGAAGAATTTCAAAACTATTCTGAACGAATTGCTTGTATTTGGCGAAAGTTGTTCCTTTCAATACCTGGTCACCGCCATATTCGTAATCACCGAACAAGGTGTGTCCAATGTGTTTCATATGCACGCGTATCTGATGCGTGCGACCCGTTTCAAGTTTGCATTCTACCAATGTGACATAGCCTAATCGCTCAATTACTTTGTAGTGCGTAACGGCATGTTTGCCATGATCGCCCTCGGGGTATACGGTGAAGACCTTGCGATCCTTCTGGCTGCGCCCGGTATGTCCGACAACAGTTCCGTCTTCTGCAATGTCGCCCCAGACGAGAGCAACATAACGGCGTTCAATGGTGCGGTCGAAAAACTGTTTGCTAAGGTTCACCAAGGCCACTTCCGTTTTTGCAATTACCATTACCCCGGTGGTGTTTTTATCCAATCGATGCACCAGGCCAGGATGCGCATCGCTGCGCTTGGGTAAATTCTGGAAGTGATAGATAAGCGCATTTACGAGCGTTCCGGAGTAATTGCCATGGCCGGGATGAACCACCATGTTGGATGGTTTGTTGAGTATAATTAGATCGTCGTCTTCGTAAAGGATTTCGATGGGAATATTCTCCGCTATTAATTCTATCTCACGCACCGGATAAGGCATTTCGATGGTGATGATATCCTCGGGCTTGATCTTATAACTGCTTTTCACCGGGGTTCCGTTCACACGAACAAAGCCATTGTCACACGCATCTTGAATGCGCGTGCGCGATGTTTTTTCTAAACGGTCGAAAAGGAATTTATCGATTCGGACTTGCCCTTGCCCTTTGTCGGCAACTACACGATGGTGCTCAAATAAATCATCGTCCTGGTCGCTTGCTGCGCTTTCATCAAATTCATTCATAGGTAAAGTTGTGCTTATTGTTTGATGAAGCGGGTAATGGAGGATGTGTTGTTGTCGCCGCGTAAGGCAAGTGAATACACTCCGGGTGCTAAGTCGTGAGCGGGTAAGTTGATTTGCTGTTGCTGTTGCGCTTTTCCTTGCAATACGATTCTTCCTTGAGAATCTGTAATGAAGTACGAAGCGTTTGACCAAGCCTGTGATAATTGAATGTGCAATTCGTCATTGATCGGGTTGGGATAAACAACAGCTGCTGCCGTTTCATGGTCTTCGACACCAACCCATTGTGGTAAACCGGATTTGAATACAGGGCGAATCATCACGCTCCCGGTAATGTTGGACTGCTGCCAATCGCTGCTGCCTTGCAGTTGATAGAAAAGTTTGGTAGCGTTGGTGTTGGTGTTTTTATCTAAACCGAAATTGAGTGACACGTCGCTTTGTTGCAGGGTGCCAATGTAGAAATTGCCACTGGATACGGCCACCGGAGTGGTAAAGCTGTAGTAAACGAACAGGTTGGGTCCGCTTTCATAGTAATGCGGCAAGGAGAAGTTGTAATTGTCGAATTCGCTCGTGAGCAAATCGCCCGGCGCGCCCGTTATGTCATCCCAAGCTTGCAGAATAAACGATTGATCAGTGGCGAGGTATTGAATGGGTTCGAAGTAGATGTATGCGCCAAGAAGCGTGTCATCAACAGGTGTGGTATAACGCAGCGCTACTTTTCCACCGGCATTTTGCAGTCCGTAAGCACGTTCCGCAGTACCATCATCGTATGCGTAGTAATTGGTGAATTGTTGCACAAAACTCATCGTGTCGTTTTGTGTTTGATCGTCGGTGGGCGACATCACCATAGAAACTTCGAATGAAGCAGAGTCAAGTGCATCGGGAGCATTGAACTCATAACCGTTGAGCGAAAGCGATCGATCGAAAGCACTATAGCCATTGGATTGGGTGTTTGCATCGGTGTTGCTCACAAACTGTTGTGTGCCCTCGTAATTGATTTTGCATTGTGACGAAATGCTTGCGGTGATACCTAAATTTCGCTGATAGTAGGTTATTGAATCCCGCATATAAAATTCCGGACTCGCTTGATAATGCGTCCAAGGCATAGCCGTGAGTCCGAAGTTCAAGAGACTGTTGTTGCAGTATTGAAAAGCCACTTCGTTGTAGAAGAAATTGGCGGGACTAATGTTCTCGCGCAGCAGCACATAATCGAGATGCCAATGATCGAGGGCTCCGTGCAGTGTGCAGTAGTTTTTGAATCGAAAGCGAAATCCATCTTGCATATATATCGGATCCGTTATTGAAATGAAAACAGTGTCGAAAACACTCGGGTCAATTCCACCTTCTTTGGCCCAAACACGATTCCATTGCCCGTTTTGCAGTGGGGTATAAAACTCAAGCACGAGCGTATCGCCTTCAGCGCCAAGAATGCCATCGGCATCCGGTGCATTGCCTATTCCTCCCGCCTGCACATGGAAAAGTAGATAAAGACTGTCATCGGCGGTGTGACCGGCCAAGTTGAGGGGCAATGAGGTGAGTGTATCGGCGAGTCCCCAATCCAAAAACGATTCACTGATGGTGGGGAAGTAGAGCGTGTCGCTATAAGGTGTTCCATCCGACTCCAATCCGTCGAGTGTGGCAACGCCAATGGTCATGGGGTTTATCGGGAATGTGCAGTTGATGTAAGCGGCATTGTCTGACCAACGTTGCCATGCTACGGGAATCAATGGGTCATTTGTAGCCAAGCTATAGCGCGAGAAGTCATCGAAAAATGGAAGCGATAGGGAAGCGCCGCCTCCGCGTTGGTTGTATTGATCCAAGCGTTGTTCGCGCAAGAACTGTTCGTTGGCCTGCGCATTGAAGCGCAGTGGGAATTGGAATTCTTGCGCTTGTAGTGATGCGGTAAGGCACATCAAACAAGCGATGAGAAGCGTATAAAGCGAAGTGTTGCGATTCATTTCCGGGTTTTACTGCGTGGTGTCGGGCACGCAAGGCGTATTGTATAGCCACAAATCTACAATGCGACCTGCCGATGTGCCCACATTTGGATCATGTTTCGGATCCTGGCGGCAAACGCGGAAACTGGTTGAATCTTGTGTGGTAGGCGAAGAAATTTGAGGTTCGAATCTGCAATTGCATTCCAGGTTCAATGTATCCAGTATAGCCTTGGCCTCCATGCAGGTCATTCCCGAGAAATCAGGAACAATAATCTTGTCGGTTGCGCTGCGTCCAATCACTAAAATAACCTTGGATCCGCGGGCCACTTCATCATTTGGGCGCAAGGTTTTGCCGCGCTGTGTCACGCGAACAATGCTATTGACCAAGGTGTTGTTGTCTTCGTAGAGTGTGTCGAAATCAATCGATTTGTTGCGCAACTTAATCATGGCCACCGTAGCAAAATCTCCTTGTTTTATGCCCAGTTTTTCCATGGGCGGACTATTGCGGTAAATGGTGATAAACACCTGGCGGCCTTGCTTCACTTGACTTTCAAACACGGGGCTCTGATCGAAAACAGATCCCGGTTGCGCTTTGCGGTCGTATATGCTGTCGATAACCAAATAATCCAAGTCGCGCTCTTGCAAGGCTGAAATAGCCTGGTCAAGCGGCATTCCTTTCAAGTCTGGGACGCTCACATATTCGCCATGATCGGTGTACCATTGAAGCCAAAACCATGAACCCATAATGAGGGCGATGTAGGTCAAGGCAATGCCAAGAGCTGCTTTCCGAAAAGATGAACTTTGAATGAATTTTTTCATAGCCGACGTCAGTTGCGACGCTAATCAAACATACTTCAACCGCGATGGATATTCCGGACACTTTCGAAGTTTATTGACGATTGGCACGTTAATAACGTCTGATGCTGAAAGAGGCTTAATCGTTATAGATATCTTCAAGACCCAACTTGAGGAAATAAACGTCCAATGGCTTCTCCAGCACACGCTTCACAATGGAGTGCTTTTCGGTCTTTTTGATAACTTCTCGATCGATACTGCTGGAAAGCATGAATACTATGGTGTGCTGCAATACGTGTGGGTCCATTCTTTCCAATTCGGAAAGGCACTCAAAACCATCCATCACGGGCATCATGATGTCGAGCAGAATCACATGTTCTCCGGTTTGAAAATCTTCTGAATGCGTTCGCAGATGTTCTAGAAACTTAACCGCACTGGTGTAGGTGTGGATGTTCTCTGTGATTTTAGCCAGTTGCAGCAACTTCACATTTACGGAGATGTCAATGTCGTTGTCATCAACCAAGTGAAAGTGTATATGGCTTAAATCCATCATAGTTTATTGGGTAATTCGAAATTAACCCTGGTTCCTATTCCTTTTTCGCTTGAGGCACTGATTTTACCACCGAGTTTTTCTACAGCGAACCGGGTTAAGTGTAAACCTACACCGGCTAATGCTTGAACACTATTGTTTTTTTGTGATCCAAACAAATTATCGAGCACCTGTTGTTCTATGCCCTGACCCTGGTCTTCAATTTTGAATACAGCTTTTTCAGCATTTTGAATGATTTGCAAGGTGATGATATTACCTCCCTTGGTGGGGTCGGAATACTGAATGGCATTGATAAGTAGACTTTGCAAAATCATATGTAGGCGTTTGCCATCACTGCGAAACTGGCCTTGCAGAGAAAGCTCCGCTTGTATGTTCCAAGGCACGGAGGCAAGGTGTTGTGGTAGCTTTTCCCGAATGTCATCCAGAAACGCTTTCAGGTCGATGACTTCCATCACCACTTCGCCGTGGGTGTTTTGATAAAACTGACTCACTTGTTGAGCGAAGGTTTGAAGTCGATCAGCTTGTTGCTTGAGTTGAACCAAGGCCTCGGCTTGCGCCGGTGAAGGGTTCGAATTTTCTATGGAGCCAATGGATTGCAGCATGCTTTCGATGGCAGGTTTCAATTCGTTGGAAGCGCTGGCAACGAGTTGGGCGAGTTCGCTATTGGTTTTTTCCAGCTCATCATTCTGACGCAGTAGTTTTTGATCGCGGTGGAATTTCTCAATGGCATTCTCGATGCAAATAGCGAGTTCATTCGCGTCCCAGGGCTTGGCCACATAGCGGTACACTTGGCCTTTGTTGATGGCGTCAATTACGGCCTCGATATCGGCATATCCTGTAAGCAAGATGCGCACGGCATGAGGGAAATCGGGTAAAATGGTTTCGAAAAATTCGACACCACTTACATCGGGCATCTTCTGATCGGAGAAGATGACGTGTATCTCATTGTTGTTGAGGATATCGACCGCTTCATGCGCGCTTGATGTGGTGAACACGTTGTACGTTCTGCGAAACAAAGCCTGAAATGAAAGCAGATTTTGCTCCTCATCGTCAAGATAAAGTATACTGAAATCCTTGCTCATAGATTTGGTTTACGCAGCAGTGCGTGTGGCTTCATTGCGGTTTCGAGGCAAATGTAGGATAAACTCGCTTCCTTTTCCGGGTGCGGAAATGACCTCAATTCGCCCCAGGTGTTCTTCAATAATACCACGGGCAATGGCGAGTCCCAATCCTGTGCCTTCGCCCACTGCTTTGGTGGTGAAGAACGGCACGAATATTTTCTCCATATTGGTGTCGTCGATGCCGCAACCATTGTCTTTGATGGAAACGCGCACGTAATGTTCATCATAATCTGAGCGGATTCGTACAACACGCTGGTCGGCATTTCGACCGGGTATGCGTGTGGCTTGAATGGCATTGTTGATGAGGTTGGCAATTACCTGATTTAGTTTTCCGGGGAAGCATTCTATTTCCGGCATGTCGCTGCACATCTCACGCAATACGGTTACGTGTCCTTTAGTAACTCCTTTCATCACCACCACTGTTGAGTTGATGCATTCGTTGATGTTGCCGGGTATAAGCGTGTCTTTGTCGGTGCGAGCAAAAATGCGCAGACCGCGCACAATCTCTGCTGTGCGCTTGGAGCCCTCTTCGATGCCCTTCATCAACATCTGAATCTCTTGTTTGAGGAAATCAACATCCAAGTCCTTGCTTTGCTTTTGAACGGATAGCATCTGCTCTGCTGTTGGTGCTTGTCCCAGCGACTGATAGCTATCGATGAGTGCGAGCAAATCCTGAATGTCGCGCTGCAATGGTCCAACATTCGACGATACGAAGTTGATGGGGTTGTTGAGCTCGTGCGCTATACCTGCGGTCATTTGGCCGAGGCCTGCGAGTTTTTCAGATTCAACGAGCTGCTTTTGAGTCATGCGCAAATCGTCGTACTGCGATTGAATGTAATCTTTGGCTTCTTCCAACTGCGCTGTGCGCTGTTGCACTTTGGTTTCGAGAATTTCGTTTTGTGTTTCTATGGTTTTGATGCGCTGTGCATCGGCCTCTTCTTTTTCCTTGCGCAGCAAGTTGATTTTATCAGCGAGTGCAAACGAAAGCAAGACGCCTTCGATGGCGGATCCGAAAGGAAGCGAGTATACTGTCCATGCGTTATAGGGAAGTACACCAAAATCTTTCATGGCGAAAATGGTGCATGCCGCAATAAAGACCGACCAGGCGAGCAGGAAGAAACCTGCCGATCGATTGCCTTGGCGTTTGGCTTTTACAGAGGCAATAATCAAAAGCACAGAAGATGCTGCACAGAAGTTAATGAGGTTGTAGCTCACAATTCCAAAGCCGACAAAGCACAAAACCAGACTCGCGCAATAGAGCGCGACGTAACCCAAAAGCACTTTGTGGATAACCGGAGTGTGGCGTTTTAGGCTAAGGAAATTTATAGCGAAGAAAATGGTGGTAATTCCACTAATGGCTCCCATGAGGTGCACTGCATTTTGTCCCATCCATTCGCTTGACGGCCACAAATAGCTTTTACCATAGCCAAAGAGTACTGCTTGAGTAAGAGCAATTGATATCAGGTAGAACGAGTATCCGGCATAGCCTTTTTCTCGGGTAGCAAATGCCAAGAAGAGGTTGTAGAAAAAAAGTACAGCAATGATCCCGAAGTAGAGCGACATCATGGCGTCTTCCTGACCAGCCTTATGCATCACCTGAACATCGCTGCCAATGGTTATTGGCGCAATGAGCTGTTTACTCGAGTGCATGCGCAGGATGTAGTTTTGCTGCGCGTATCCGCCTCTATTCAGTTTGAATCCATATCCTGAGGGAGTGGGAATCGCTCCATGTTCTGCAATTGCGCTTCCCTTGCGCCCAATAAGTTGAGCTTGGTTGTCTTTGATTTCATACAATTCAATCTCATCGATCGAACTATTTCCAATGAAGCAATGTGATGCGGGTTCACCGGCTGGCAGTGTGAAGCGCACATATTGCCAGTTGTTGGTCAATCCCAAATTGGGTGCACCGTTTTCATGCATTTGAAATTGATCGCTGCCGATTACCGCCTCGATGGACTGTTTGGGATCGCCCTTATAAATTGCGCATTGTTGAAGCAGTCGAGCTTCAGGAGCGTTGTCTGTAGCCCAGCCTGGTGCGTGCATCAGGCATAGGAGTGTTATCAGAAATACAATCGTTTTTCGAGCCATTCTTTTAGAATTGAATGGTCGTTATACGGCATTGTTGAAATTAGTTTCAGGAAAAGGCCGGTTCGTGCGTTTTTTTCAGACGTAGGTCATAATAAACCTCCAGAAGTCCGCGAGGTGATGCCTCCAATTTCATTTGCACAGGCTCATGGGTCAATTCGAAAACCCGGTCGCGATTGTATTCGTCGGCGAAGGCCATGGTGTGAATGTCGGGGTTGTGAAGCACCACGGAAATGAAGTCTTTGGTTGGGTAGGGCAGTCTGCCATTTTCCCCGACCCCATTTACTTCAATTAAGCCATTTGTTTTAATCATCTTCTCGGTGTACGGAGCAGCAAAGCAAAAGAAGTTGTTTAGTCCGATATGATTCATCACCGGAATGGCTGCAATACAAAGCAGCGGTGTTATTCCTTTTCCAAACACTTTTTTGGCGCTCCACAAGCCGCAGGCCTCGGCTGTTCCCTCGGGCAGTGTAGCTCGAATGACATCGATGATCCGTGTGTCTTGAGCGCTTATGGCATCCACTAGGGGAAGTACATGTTGCTCTTCGCTGAATCGATGAATGCGAAGGCCGGCAACCACCTCATCATCCTCGTCGATTGCTATGAGCACGTAAACGTTGGGATCGCTCATCCATGTGGGTTGAGCCGAGTTGAGGTTCTTAATGCCTAATTCGGTAAGCACACCAGTATGCCCTTCGTAGAAGCGCTCGCATTCTGCAGGCTGTTCAATGGCTCGAAATGCTTCAATCCTGTATTTTCCTACCACCTCAGGCATTCTTCAACGATTGACTTTTCTGATGTTCTGCGTTTTGATTAAAGTGTTCAACTAAATTAAGGCGCATGCGACCCGAAGGCACGCTGTTGCCGAGGAGAATCTCACGTACGATTTTCGCTGTAAAGGCACCTCCCATGCTAACATCGGTTGCTAGCTGCGGCCACGTTGTGATTGTTTTCCCAATTTGCTGTAGCGATTCTATTGCTCTGCTACTGGCTTTATGCGGCTCAATGATGGCTTGCAGCACGCGCATGCGTTCCTGTGGAGATTGCCAGTCTATTGAAGTGTGTTCGTCAATTAATCCATGAAAGATTGGGCGTTCAGGCTCAAGGTCAAAGCGCTCTACATCCAACATGAGCAGATCGCTCGTATCCATGACTACCGGTATTCCGAGTTCTCGAGCGGCTTTGCGAAGCATGATTTTCATTTCGAGATTATCACATTCGTCCACAACCACATCGAGGCCCTGCAAGAAATCATGCAGATTGTCGGCATGTAATCCTTTATCGAATGAAGTTACATGAAGAAACGGATCTATCTCTGCTATTTCCCGCGCTACGATGGATGTTTTCAATTCGCCCTGATTCACCAAGCTCGTGCGAATTCGATTCATGTTGGATAGCTCGAGCGTGTCGAAGTCTGCAATGCGCAGGTTGCCTGCAATGCGCTCCATGGCTATGGTTATGGCCACCGATTGACCAACGCTTAGGCCAACGATTCCAACTCTGCAGCCGGCAAGTCGATCTTGTTCCTCGTCGGTTATTTTGAATCGGTTGCGTATGGTACGCACACGGATGAAGTCTTCTCGCTTGAGGCAATGAACCATCGCATTTCTCCAGGGATAGTATACCCAGCATCCATTTCTTTCCGGATGTTCATGGTTGATTCGCTGGTTGCATAGTGTAGTGTAATCGTCTTCCGAAAGTTGTTTGTCGGGATGCTCGATTTTCACTAGTTCCCTTAGTTGTTGATCGAATGCATCGACTACTTGAATGGCCGGACTCTGCTCTCTGAGGTTATTCAGCACAGCGCGCTCCAGCATGTTGTTCCCATCTAAAATGAGAGCCTGACGCGGAGTTTTGTTCGATACAGAAGTGTTGCTAGAAGTTGGCATACGTGAGCTGTGCTGAGTATATTCCGAAAAATGGGAATTTAGCGTCAACTTTCACTCACGGGTATGAGCTACGTCGCTCACTACCAACAGGCAAATGTTCAAAAGGCAGATGTCTAAAATGCTGTTATGTTCTTGTAAATGGTTTTAAGAATGCGTTCAGGTATGGGCAATAATCCAAGCGATTTTGCGGCTTCCACTGCTTGCAAGTCGCTATCAATCGCAGCGAGGTCGCCTGCTCTGCGGTGCTCCCAGCCATTCACGGTTTGCATCATGCGTGGGCGAATAGTTTTGGCAAAGCAATCTGCGACTTGTTGTTCGTCGATTTCTGCCGGAATGCCCGTGTAACGCAATATGTTCTCATTCAAACGGGAGGCAATAATTTTGTTGCGATCGGCCAAGCTGCGCTCGTGCAAATAAACCAGGTACTGCATGGGGAATTGTATGAGTGACGCATTGAACAAATAGAGTGCGTCGTTGAGGTAGGATTGTCGTTCTATCTTACTAATCCAAACCGGGCGCACATGGTCAAACTCTGAACGATCGAAGATGAGCCATTTGTCGATGTGCAGTTGGGGTAACGTGATGCCGTTGATATCGCCGTTAAATAGAAAACAGAGTTTTTCCAAGGTGATGTATTCGTGCTCACGGTAACTTGGGATTTCGCTCTTCTGGGTGCGCACGCGGAATCGAATGCGGTATTGGTCTTCAAGTGATTTCCAAACAAACATTCTGGTGGCAACCATCATCTGCGCTAGGCATGCCCAACGCAGCATGTGGTAATGGTCGCGCACATGGAAGATGTGCGTATAGGCATCGCTTTGCATGAGTGCGGGCACGTTGAAGTCCTCCGGATTGAGTCCCAGCAAGGCATCGATTTTTTGATCCATCTCCTGATATCTACAGGCGTGTAAATCGAACACAGCGTAAAATTCATTTGGACGAATGGGCAATGATTTGAATTGCTCCAACACCTTGTCGATAGCTTCTCCTTTGAAGTAGGTACTGTCGTAGCTAGGAACCTGTGCAAACAGGAGTTCGAGATTGCGCGCGAGCAATATTTCACGCAACACATCGAGTTGGGCGGTGAGTATCGTGTAATCGGTAGACCTTGGGTCAAACTCATGCGGGCTGCGTAATCGAGCGCTGTCCATTACCTCAGTAAGCACGGATTTCCAAGATGGATAATACAACTTGGGTTTTGCCTTCTTTTTGGATTCGGACAACGGTAACTCCGTTGACAGGGCAGGGCGTGAGTATAGCATGTTTAGGTGGTTAAGGTGAAACAAGTATACGTGTAGTCGCGTGCCGATACATAAGTTGTTGATATTTCAAAATATGGTGGATAAAGTGAATATTCTAGCCGTAAACCACTAGATTATTTTCTTTTCGAAAAAATCGAAATTCGACTTTCAGGGGTTAGCATCGGTGGCACGTTTGTCTCATAATTTAATACCACATGCTATGAGTAAATTTCCAAACATTAAGGCACTCCGCGTACAAAATGGCTACAAGCAAGAATTCCTTGCAGATATCCTCGGTATCAGTCAGCCGGAATACAGCAAGATTGAAAACGGCACACGAAAAATCGATGCATTCATGATCAGCGAACTGTGCAAGCTGTACGATGTGAAGATGGACGTGCTAATGCGGACTTTGCCGGTGCAGGTTGTTACAGATATGCCAATGGCGCGCGAGCGCATCGAACCAGCCTACGCAGCTCCGGTATCCTCTGAGCTTCTAACCAAAATGATGGACAACTACGCTGCGCTTGTTGCTAATTATTTGAAGCAGCAGCAAACAACAGAGCGAATAATTGAGCGATTGTTCGCTGCGCGCATGCCCGAGTAGGGTGCTGATAGATGTTGTCTTGCTTTTGAGACTCTGTTTTCTCGAAAAAAAAAATGTAACCTTTTGGCCTCTGTTGCAGTTCAAAGCATCGGTAAGTCAACACCACAAACTGAAAGGCTATGTACAACATTTTTTCGGACACTTATGACATGGATATGCTCAATGGCAAACCCCGAGTTCTCTACCTCGATGACGATGAGGCTAATCTGGTCACGTTTCGCGCAAATTTTCGAGATCAGTACGAAATTTTTACAGCGACAACGCCTGTAGATGCATACAACATGATCGATGAGCACGCTATACAAGTGGTGATCACGGATCATCAAATGCCCTCTATGAGTGGAGTAGATTTTTTGGCGAGCGTGTCGCGCGATTTTCCGGAGGTGAAGCGCATTTTGCTTACAGGCTATTCAGATATGGTTCCACTCATGGAGGCCATCAACAAAGGAAGAGTTTCAGCTGTGCTGTCTAAACCTTTCAATACCGTTGAAATCTCTAAGGTTGTTCACGAAGCATGGGCGCAATTCAAGGATATGCTCGAGAAGGATGTGCTCATCAAACAACTGCGACGACAAAACCAACAATTTGAATTTATGCTGCGACAACGCATGTTGTCGTAACAATCCAAAATAGTACGACTTGTTTTTTCATTGATTTTGATTTGATTGTCGAAAATGACCTGTGCTTGCACGGGTCTTTTCGGTTTGTGATCACATCAAAGCCAACGCTTTTTGCGGAAGTAAACCAGCATACCACATACGATAACGAACATGAAGCCCATCACAAAAAAATACCCATTCTTTGAGCGCAGCTCGGGCATGTTGTCGAAGTTCATTCCGTAAACCCCCACAATGAAAGTGAGCGGAACGAATATGGTGGTGATGATGGTGAGCACTTTCATCACTTGGTTCATCTTCATACTCAAATTGCTGTGATACAAGTCGAGCAGGTTGACTATCGTTTCGCGGTACATCGACAAATTTTCGGATTCGTAAATGATGTGGTCGTAGAGATCGCGATAATACTTGGCCATGTCATCATCCAATTCGCGGATCATGGTGTTGATGGCTTCTTTAAGCGGGTCGATGGTGCGCTTGAAATCCAGTAATTCTTTGCGCACACCAAGCAGGTTTTGCATCGTGCGCTCATTAGGCTTCCGCACCACCATGGCTTCAATTCGCTCGAGGTGCTTGGCAAATTGTTCGCTCACGATGATGTAGTTGTCGATCACCGTGTCTAGAATCATGTAGGCTAGAAAATACGCGTTTTTACTGCGCACCTTGCCCTTCGCTGTTTTGATGCGCTCGCGTATGCTGTTGAAGCTATCTCCGGGTCGCTCCTGAAACATGAGCAAGTATTTCTCGGCTACAATCAGTGAAAGTTGTTCGATGTTCAATTCCCCCGTTCGTTTATCGAGCTCAAGCATTTTGAGCGTGATGAAAACATAATCATCGAAAATCTCAATCTTCGGTCGACTTGTGCTGTTCATGATGTCTTCAAGCACGAGCATATGTATGCCGAATTCCTTTCCTATAGCTTCAACAATATGTGGGTCGTGAATGCCGTCGATATCCACCCAGCTCACTGATTCGGAATTGACGTAAGGCGCGCATTTGTGTATTTGCTCGATTTCAATTTCGCTCGAATTCGCTTGGTCATAATCAATGAGCTTCACATGCACCTTGGCATCACTGTGATCGCCTATGTGAACAAGAGCTTCCGGTCCGAGTCCGGATTTTGTTGATCGGGAGGTTTCTTCGTTGGTTATCGACATGACTACAAGCTTAATCCAACGAATGTAGCATTGGGCCAACTCCTTTGCGCAAACATTCAACATGATGCGGCTGAAAAAGGGCGCGACGTGATGCTCACATGGCACGCGTTCGTCTGGATATTGCTTCACGTTATACAAAAGAAATGAAGGTACATTTAACAGCAATCGGCGGCAGTGCTATGCACAACATGGCTATCGCGCTATATGAAAAGGGTGTGGTCGTAACCGGCAGTGACGACGAAATTTTTGAACCCAGCAAATCACGTTTGGCCAAGCGCGGATTGTTACCCGAGCAGGAAGGATGGTATCCCGAAAAAATTACGTCGGAACTTGATGCTGTTATTGTAGGCATGCATGCGCGCAAGGATAATCCCGAGCTGCTCCGAGCACAAGAGCTCGGTTTGCGCATCTTCTCGTACCCTGAATATATCTACGAACAGACGAAGGATAAGGTGCGCATCGTGATTGGTGGAAGCCATGGAAAAACAACCACTACGGCCATGATTTTGCACGTCATGAAACATTGCGGTATCGAAACTGATTTTCTGGTGGGTGCGCAACTCGAAGGCTTCGATTGTATGGTGCGCTTTTCGGAAACCGCCAAATATGCGGTTATTGAAGGCGATGAATACTTGAGCTCACCAACGGATTTGCGTCCGAAGTTTCATCTCTATCATCCCAACATCGCTTTGCTAACGGGAATTGCTTGGGATCATATCAATGTGTTTCCAACATTCGAAAATTATGTAGAGCAGTTCAAGATATTTTTGGACAAGATCGATAACAGCGGTGCTTTGGTTTATTGCACTGATGATGCTGAAGTGGACGCGCTATCGATAGCACATACAGGCTCCTTTCAAAAAATTCCATACACCGTGCATGCCCATGAGGTGGAGGATGGCATCACGTATTTGACCACTCCTTCAGGTAGAATTCCGCTCATCATTTTTGGAAGTCACAACTTGCAAAACTTGCAGGGAGCGCTCGAAGTTTGCCGTCAGATTGGAATTGCTGACCATGATTTTTATGATGCCATGCGCACTTTCAAAGGTGCTGCCCGTCGACTCGAGCCGGTGAAGGAAACAGCGCATTCAGTCATCTACAAAGACTTTGCGCATTCACCATCGAAGTTGAAAGCCACCACATCAGCGTTCAAGGCGCAGTTTCCGAAGCGCCAACTTATTGCTTGCATGGAGCTGCACACCTTCTCGAGTTTGAATGCGAAGTTTTTGGGTGAATACAAAGATTCCATGAAGGCGGCCGACAAGGCATTTGTTTACTTCAATCCGCATACAATCGAGCACAAGAAGCTTCCGCCTATTGCTCCGGAGCAAGTGAAAGCTGCGTTTGCGAGCGATAATGTTGAGGTATACACGGACTCTTCACAGCTCATGAATGAGATTAAAAAAATGGATTGGTCAAACGCCAATTTGTTGCTCATGACCTCCGGCAATTTTGATGGTGTTGACTTCGTGCAATTGGCCGATGAGTTGATTTGATCAACCCAGTCCTACATCGAGTAGCATCATGATGAGGAACCCGCCAATGAATCCCAGCGTGGCTATGTCGGTATACCGGTCTTGTTGCGTTTCGGGGATCACTTCTTCCACTACTACATAAATCATCGCTCCGGCTGCGAAAGCCAATGCATAAGGAAGGATGGGTTGCAGTTGCATCACCAGCAATGCACCGGCAACACCGGCAATAGGTTCAACGATAGCGGATAGTTGACCATACCAAAAACTCTTGAATTTGCTGAGACCTTGCCTGCGCAGTGGCATCGACACTGCTAAACCTTCCGGGAAATTCTGAAGTCCAATGCCAATAGCCAATGCCACAGCACCGCTAATGCTTGCTTCCGGAATTCCTGCAGCAACGCCACCAAAAAGAACTCCCACCGCCAATCCTTCGGGAATGTTGTGTAGTGTAATGGCCAGAACGAGAAGCATGGTACTGTGCCATTTCGTTTTTACGCCTTCGGCGCGTTCTTCAGGAAAGTTGAGGTGCAGGTGAGGTAAAAGTTTGTCGAGTGAATATAGAAAGAGAGCGCCAAGCCCAAAGCCAATGGCTGCCGGCATGGCTTTCTCAAATCCTTCACCATGGCTCATTTCAATGGCGGGCGAAAGCAGTGACCAAAAACTTGCGGCGATCATAACACCGCCCGTAAAGCCAAGCATGCCATCGAGTACCGAACGTTTCATGCCCTTGAAGAAAAACACCAAACTCGCACCGGCCGCAGTAACAAGCCATGTGAATGTTGTGGCAATTAATGCCGCGACCACCGGGTCTTGTTGCTCGAAAAATGTAAGAATGGTTTCTTTCATGTTAGGCGCAATTTAACCACAGCATTTTATTAACGCCTTCATGAACGTAAAATCTAAGTTGTCATTCGTCATAGACCAGGTAGTCGAGTAGGTTTGCTCATGATGGGAAAAAAGTTATACCTCGTGCGTCATGCCAAGTCCGACTGGAGCAGCGGTGTTCAAGTCGACTTTGATCGTCCGCTCAATGAGCGCGGTATGAGTAACGCACCTGTCATGGCCGATCAATTTGTGGAGCGTGGATTCACGGCCGATTTTATATTGTCGAGCCCGGCGAATAGAGCGCTAACCACGGCGGAATTTTTCAAGCGTCGCTTGGGGCTGTCTGTGGAACAGTTCGATACCGAGCGTAAGATTTATGAAGCGGATTCCTCTCGTTTGCTCGCCATAGTAAATGAGCTGGATGATAGATACGATCATGTTATCATGTTTGGTCACAACCCCGGTATGTCCTCGCTCGTCAATCTGCTTACCGATGAATTGGTGATGATGCCTACATGCGGTATTGCAGAAATTGAAGTTCCATTCGAATCATGGGCATTAGTATCTCAGGGTACCTGTAACCTGCTTAGTTTTGATTTCCCCAAACGATACGTCTGATATGAAGAACCTGAGCCAGAACTGGAAAATCATTTTTACCATCGCCGCTATCGCGCTGGTGATTTCGATGCTTTGGTTGTTTCGGGTTATCATCGCATACATTGTGATTGCTGTGGTGATTTCATTCATCTGCGATCCTATAGCTGATGGATTAAATAAAATTCGCATTCGCAAATGGCGCATGCCTGATTGGGCGAGGGCGATGGTGTCGCTAAGCGCATTCATCTTGGTGTTCGTCTTCATCGTGATTCTGTTTTCTCCTCTCGTAACGCACGAGGTGAGTATCATTAGTGAAATCAATGCGGAGGAATTATCACAGCGCATCGATCAGCAAATAGAACGTTCAGGATATGATATGTCGCGATACACGGCCGGCAGCAGTCCTACGCAGTATGCCGTTCAGTATCTGCAGAAAATTTTTAGTCACGAATGGCTGCAAGGCACCTTCAATCAGTTGTTTGGTGTGGTGGGCAATGCCATCATAGGCATGTTCGCTGTGCTCTTTATTGCTTTCTTTTTTCTGAAAGATGGATTTCTGTTCTCACGCATTGTGCTTACGCTTTCTCCGGATAGTCAGATGGATAATATCAAAGCCATCCTCACGCACAGTCATGGGCTGCTCCGTCGCTACTTTTTGGGTGTTGCCTTGCAAAGCATGATTATGGCTTCGATGGTAGGCGTTTCACTTTATGTGTTGGGAATTGAGAATGCGTTTCTGATTGGCCTTTTTGCGGGTATGGTGAATGTGATTCCTTACTTGGGGCCTTTATTGGGAGCTTCTTTGGGTATTCTCATTGCGCTTACCACTTCGTTGCACCTCGATTTTGAAGCACAATTGTTCCCATTGTTGTTCAAAGTTGCCATGGTCTTCGTGAGTGCTCAAATCATTGATGCATTTGTTGTGCAGCCCAATGTGCTTGGTGGCAGCGTTAAAGCCCATCCGCTCGAAATTTTCATTGTGATACTCATGGCTGGTACCATTGGGGGAATTGTGGGAATGGTGTTGGCCATTCCGGTGTATACCATTCTCCGGGTGATAGCGCGCGAGTTTCTTTCCGAATATAAAGTGGTGGAAACCCTTACCAGGGCGCTGCAGGACAGGGATTAACAGAGTTTCAAACATTCTGTCAGCATCACTCGCTGCAGGGCCTTCAATTGGTTTACTTTTGAACCCCGTAATGCAAAAATGCAATTGCATTGTAAACGGGAATGTCTGACAATATCAAATACATCTTTGTTACCGGTGGGGTAACATCTTCACTCGGAAAAGGAATCATCTCTGCATCGTTGGCCAAGTTGCTGCAATCACGTGGTTATCGGGTCACTATTCAGAAACTTGATCCTTACATCAACATTGACCCGGGAACACTTAATCCTTATGAGCACGGTGAGTGTTTCGTTACCGAAGACGGAGCAGAAACGGATCTGGACCTTGGACACTACGAGCGATTTCTCAATGTTCCAACTTCTCAAGCCAACAACGTTACAACAGGTCGCATCTACCAAAGTGTGATTGAAAAAGAGCGACGTGGCGAGTATTTGGGAAAGACCGTACAGATTATTCCGCACATCACCGACGAGATTAAGCGCTGCATACAGATACTGGGTTCAAAATCTGACTTTGATTTTGTAATCACAGAAATTGGTGGCACGGTGGGCGATATAGAATCTTTGCCCTACATCGAAGCGGTGCGCCAGCTCAAGTGGGAAAAGGAAGAGGACTGTATTGTGATTCACCTCACTCTGATTCCATACCTCGCAGCAGCGGGCGAATTGAAGACAAAGCCAACACAGCATTCGGTAAAGACATTGCTCGAAAATGGAGTGCAGCCTGATATCCTGGTTTGCCGGACTGAGCACGAGTTGTCGCCGCAGATCCGCAATAAGATTGCGAAGTTTTGCAACGTAACCCCCAATGCGGTCATCCAAAGTATCGATGCATCTACCATCTATGATGTGCCTGTGTTGATGCTTGAAGAAAAGCTGGATGAAGTGGTGCTCGAGAAACTCAATGTGAAATCCAAAAAGAAACCTGACCTCAAGAAGTGGATGGATTTTTTGGGTCGTTACAAGAATCCCAAAGGACGTGTAACAATTGCATTGATTGGGAAGTACGTTGAGTTGAAAGATTCATACAAGTCGATAGCAGAAGCATTTATACACGCTGGCGCAGCGAATGAAGTTGCTGTTGAGATCCGTTGGATACATTCGGAAGAACTCACGCCAAAAAATGCGATGGAGAAATTGCAAGGAGTTGACGGCGTGCTTGTGGCTCCCGGATTTGGTTCACGTGGTATGGATGGCAAGCTTGAAGCGATTCGCTATGCGCGCGAAAGCAAGATTCCGTTCTTCGGAATTTGTTTAGGTATGCAGATGGCTGTTGTTGAATTTGCTCGCAATGTGCTTGGCTTTGCCGATGCACATTCCACGGAGATGAAGGAATACACGCAGCATCCGGTGATTAGTTTGATGGCCGAACAGAAGACCGTCATGAACAAAGGAGGCACCATGCGTTTGGGGTCTTATCCTTGTCGCCTCTCCAAGGGCAGTAAGGCTGCGGAAGCTTATGGAAATGTGGAGATGATTGAAGAGCGCCACCGCCATAGGTTTGAGTTCAACAACGAATACAAGGCGCAATTTGAAAAGGCGGGTATGAATTGCACGGGAATTAACCCGGATAGCGGCTTGGTAGAAATCGTCGAGTTGACAAATCACCCGTATTTCGTAGCCGCTCAGTTTCACCCCGAATACAAGAGCACAGTCATGAATCCACATCCGCTATTTGTGGCGTTTGTGAAGGCTACAAAAAAATATCACGCGCAACATGCGCCGGCATTGCGGATGGAGCAAGCAGACTAATCACAAAGGACTCGTTGTCTTTGTTTTGGTGAAAATCAAAATCCAAAAGCAGAAGAATACAATACCGGCTTGGACTTCGAGGAATGATTCGAACAGGAAGTTCATGGCGCATAACGCAACAAACACGGCAAGCGCTGGTTCATGTCGCTGAAATGCCTGCTGTGAAAGGGTAACTAGGCACGCGCACAACAGCAGTAATGCAGGCCAGCCCAGTTCAGCACCGAGTTGCAAAAATTGGTTGTGAGCATTCAGCTTTCGTTTTGCTGCATAGGTTTCTCCTTCTTGCAAGTAGATGCTAGTCAAAGCATGTTCGGTTTCACCGGTTCCCACGCCAAACGCGTTTTCTGTCATGAGTTGCCAAGAGGCCGACCAAGTAACAAGTCGCAATTGTGTGCTCGAATAACTGACTTCTTTTTCTGGAGCTAGCACCTGATTTTCTTCGGCATGTTTTACGTCGCTCAATGCACTCGAAATGCGCTTGGCAGAAGAGGGTAGGATTAGCGTGCTGCCAATGAGCAGAGCAATGGCAACGGCCGCTGATCCAACTATACGGATGATTGGAATTCGCTTGCGATGGGCCACAAATGCAGACCCTGCAATGGCAATCAATACCGCGATAAGTCCGGCTTTGCTCGAGAGCATGGCAATGAAAATGAGTGAAACAATCACTGCCAAAAGATGAACGACATGCTTGCCGAACACATATTCTTTCTTCAGCCACAGCTGAAAAAGCATGAACAAGGAAAGGGCCTGATATGTTGCGGCGTATGTGGGATGCACATACCAACTCAGACTCTCATAACTCATGTAGTAAAGGTCGTGGGCCTCGATGCTGCGCATGGAAGCGCGCACCACGGTGATGAGAATGAATGCAAAACATCCAGCAATGAAGCCACGGCAATACTGTTTGTATTGTGATGGTGTGATATCGGGCAACAAAAAACCAAGCAAAGGGAAAATAAGAAACGACAGTTTGATGCCTATCTCATTTACACCATCGTCGGGATGCGCGCTGTAGGTGAGGCCAACGACAAGAAGCATAAATATGCCGGCCACAAAAAGATTAGGTAGTGGGTTGTATGGAACACTAACATGGCGATGGCGAATGGCATTAACAATGGCTGTAATCAAAATGAGCGCAATGATTGTAGGCACTGCTCGCTTAAAGCAAGGAATGGCAAACGCAAGCGCTGTCATGAGCGCCTCCATCCAGGTGATGCGGTATAGCGGAGAATTAGTCAATGTGCGATGCAATGATGCGCTGCACTTGTGGCAAGTGATGGCGTAAATGTGCTTCCATGAATTCAAGGGTATGCACGATGTTGAGCATTCCGGCTGCAGGCTGACGAAATACTAGTTTGTCGAGGTGCTGGGCTTCAATAGTCTCTAGGAAATTTTCGAGTTTCTCGCGCAAAGCATTCCACTGATTCATTAGCTCTTCCTTCGAAGATGCATTCGGAGGCACAGGCAGCACATCCGGCGCTTTGTAACGCTCGTCGCTGCGCAGACGTTCGTTGATGGCGCGACTGCTTTCGTGGTGTGGCGCATCGGCATCTTCAAGAGTGTTCCAGCCACCCGAACTTTTCTTGAGCATGTAGCCCAGCGTGCCGCCTTCGGATGCCAGCAAGTGCTCAATCACCTGTGTGGCGCTCCAATTGTCGGGTTCGGGCTGCTGCATTTTTTCTGACGGTATCGAATCAATGAGCAAGCACATGTCGTGTTTTGCCTCATCGAGTTTTAGCCAGCGTTGCTGAAGTATCTCTTGCATTATACTTTGTGATTGTGTTGGAATAGCATTTCGATGTGTGGGATATCGTCTTCCAAATATTCTTCGCTGACCTGCACGAAGCCAAAACTATCGTAGAATTTCTTCAAATAGGATTGGGCTGAAATACGGACCGAATCGATGTGTTGCTCTTCAAAATAGAGCATGCATTGTCTCATCAGTTCACGCCCTGCTCCGGTGTTGCGCACGCGTGGCGACGACACCACACGGCCTATCGACCATTCGTCATACGAAACGCCGGGCATCACTAGTCTTGCGTAGGCACACAATTCGCCACCGGGCGTGAAGCCGCACACGTGCAAGCTCTTCATGTCTTTCCCATCCACATCTTGATACGGGCAGTTTTGTTCGACCACAAACACTTCGGCGCGAAGGGCGAGGATGGCGTAGAGTTGAACTGCTGAGAGTTCGTTCCATTGGATGTTATGCCAAATGATCTTCATATGGCGAATATAGCAGTGAGCAGCATGTAGTGATTTTAACAGCCTTGGTTAGCATGATGCACAAGATGTCAACGCGATGATTTTTTCTTTCGGTTTGAAATCTTGATGAAATCAGTGAATGTCGTAATGGAAGTTTTTTCGAATCGACCTATCGAAAGCAAATCATTGTCTCCGGTAAGCAAGTAATCTGCCTTGCCATCTTTCGCTAATGCAAGCAGAAAGTCATCATTTGGATCTCTGCAGATTGCTACCTCACTTTCGACAGTTATCAAGTCAATGTAGGAGTCGAAGGCAATCAACATTTCTTGAAGAGCATTCCCTGATAAGTGCTTTTTCAACTTGGGTTTTGCTATGGTTGCTTCTATTTCCTCAATCAGTTCTATGCTGAATAATAGGCGCACACGCTGAGAATAGAGCATAGAATCTAAGGCGTCGTAACGTTTTGAAATGATGAAGCTAATCCATAGATTAGTGTCGACTACAATGCGAAGAGGGCTATTTCTTGGCATGTCTCTTTCGTCTTGCGTCCTTGACGATTTTGGCAATCTCTTCCGCAGAGGGAGCAGAATCAGACTTCTTTCTCGTTTTTTTCAGATAGGCTGCTAAGACTGTGGATGGCTCATCACTAAGCTTAATGAGTTGCAATTCCTGCATACCTTTTATCAGTTGCAGAGCCTTAGGATTTAGAATTTCTATTCGAATGGCACCCATTTGTCAAAGGTAAGTGTAATGCTTGTGTTCGATTTAAAAATAATTGCTTTCGAGTAAGCTTGACTATCTCTTCGCGAAGCGGTCGATATTTGCACCCCTCAAAGCAAGCCATATGAATTACCTATCCGTCGAAAATGTATCCAAATCTTATGGCATCCATGTGCTTTTTGAAAACCTCTCTTTTGGTATCGACAAGGGTCAGAAGATAGCTTTGGTAGCGCGCAATGGCGCGGGCAAGAGTTCCTTGTTTCGCATTCTTGCCGGACTCGATGCACCGGATAGTGGTTTGGTGACCTACAACAAAGAGGTGCGTCTGGGATTTTTGGCGCAAGAGCACGGGTTGAATAACGATACCACGATTCTTGAAAATATATTCTCGGTCAATAGTGCAAAGACAAAGGCCATTTCCGACTATGAGCGCGCAGTGGAGTCGGGTGACGAGAAAGAAATGGAACGCGCGCACGACGCGATGGATCGCAACCAGGCGTGGGACTATGAAGCGCGCGCTCGCGAAGTATTGGGCAAGTTGGATGTGCACGATCTTGATCGTCGCGTGGGTTCTCTTAGCGGCGGTCAAAAGCGCCGCATTGCACTGGCGAAGGTGCTCATTGAAGAGCCCGATTTGGTGCTGCTCGATGAGCCGACCAACCACCTCGATTTGGAAATGATTGAGTGGCTCGAGCAGTTTCTTTCACAGTCGAACATGACCATTTTCATGATCACCCACGATCGTTATTTTTTGGAGAACATTACCGATGAGATCTTGGAGATGGAAAACAAGAACATCTACCGGTACAAAGGGAATTTCTCGTATTACCTGGCCAAGAAGGCAGAGCGCGAACAACTTGAAAGCGTTGTGCGCGACAAGGCTGAACAGCTTTTTAAGAAGGAGTTGGAATGGGCCCGCCGCATGCCGCGCGCCCGCACCGTGAAGAGCAAGTCGCGTATGGATAGTTTCCATGACCTCAAAGAAAGTTTGGTGCGCAGCGATGATCCCAATGCATTGGAATTTGAAATCAACATGAGCCGCATGGGCAGCAAGATTGTGGAGTTTCACAAGGTGAAAAAAACCTTTGGAAACACAGTGGTCATGAATGGTTTCGATTACGTATTCAAGAACAAAGAGAAAATCGGAATCGTAGGTCGCAACGGAACAGGCAAGACTACTTTCCTCAACATGCTCACCAAGCAACTCGAACCCGATAGCGGTAAAGTTGTGGTGGGCGATACAGTTGTGTTTGGATACTACAACCAGCAAGGCATGCCGCTGAAGGATGGGCAGCGATTACTCGAATGCGTGCGCGAAGTGGCCGACTTCATTCCGCTCACAAAAGGTAAAACAATTACAGCATCACAGATGCTAGAGCGCTTCATGTTTCCTCGCTCTCAGCATAGCACGATGGTGGAGAAACTGAGCGGTGGCGAGCGCAAGCGTTTACAGTTGTTGCTGGTGCTGATGAAGAATCCGAACTTTTTGATTCTTGATGAGCCTACCAACGATTTGGACGTGTTTACACTCGCGGCGCTTGAAGAGTATTTGCTCTATTACCCCGGTTGCATGGTTATCGTGAGTCACGACCGTTACTTCTTGGATAAGTTAGTTGATCACATTTTCGTGCTCAACGGTGAAGGCGATGTGAAAGACATTCTCGGAAATTACGATACATATCGCCGTTGGGAAGAGCAGGAGGCATTGCGCCGATCTGCTGTGAAGAAGCAAGCGAACGAGGCGCCTGCTGTTGTTGAAGCGAAGCCTGATGCCCCGAAGCAGAAAGTATCCTTCAAGGATAAATTCGAATTTGATCAGCTCGAAAAGGAAATCCCGGCATTGGAAAAAGAAAAACTCGAGCTCGAACAAAAACTCGCCGATTCAGGTACTGATCACGAATCACTGCTGAAAGTAACCCAGCGCTTGGGAGAGGT
>CANHPZ010000011.1 GCA_947462725.1 Flavobacteriales bacterium | reverse complement strand
TCGGGCGTGATGTTGGTGAGTATCGCAACATCGGCCTTGAACTCAAACATGGTGTCGAGCATGAAGCTGCTGATCTCGAGCACGTAGATGTCGAAGTTTTGCTCGGCCACCTGCAAGGCGAAACTGTTGCCCACATTGCCTGCAAGTCCGACGTTCAGACCTGCGTTTTTCAGGATGTGGTAGGTGAGGAGTGTGGTGGTTGTTTTGCCATTGCTGCCGGTGATGCACACAAGCTTCGCTTTGGTGTAACGCGCAGCGAATTCGATTTCGGAAATCACGGGAATGCCTTGCGCCTTGGCTTGCATGACAAGCGGAGCAGTGTCGGGAATGCCTGGTGACTTGATGATTTCATCTGCACTGAGCACGCGTCCTTCATCATGACTGCCTTCTTCAAACGGAATATTGCGCGATTGCAGTTGCTCTCGGTATTTTTCTTTCAGTGATCCGCGATCGGAAAGAAATACCTCGAAGCCTTGCTTCATAGCAAGCACTGCAGCGCCCATGCCGCTTTCGCCTCCGCCTAATATGACAATCTTTTTCTTCAAGCTTAGCGTGTCTTGAGTGTAATGATGGTGAGAACGGCGAGCATGATGCCGATGATCCAGAATCGCGAAACGATCTTGGATTCGTGCATGCCTTTTTTCTGGTAGTGGTGGTGCAATGGCGACATCAAGAAGATGCGACGACCTTCGCCGTATTTTTTCTTGGTGTATTTGAAATACGACACCTGCATCATCACCGATACATTCTCGATGAGGAAGATGCCGCAGAGCACTGGAATGAGAAGTTCTTTGCGAATAGCTATAGCAAACGTGGCGATAATGCCGCCGAGAGCCAGACTTCCGGTATCGCCCATGAATACCTGTGCCGGATAGGTGTTGTACCACAGAAATCCGATGCACGCTCCAACGAAGGCGCTGATGAAAATTACCAATTCACCTGCATTCGGTATGTACATGATGTTGAGGTAATCGGCGAAAATGTAGTTACCCGATAGATACGCAAGCAGTGCTAGCGTAACGCCAATAATCGCGCTTGTTCCTGCTGCTAGTCCGTCGATACCATCGGTGATGTTTGCACCATTGCTAACGGCTGTTACAATGATTACAACGATGACTGCGAAAAGGATGAACAGCGTAACTGGCGTTTCCCAGCTATCCGGTATGAGCGACGTGTAATCGAATTCGTTGTCTTTGACAAACGGAATGGTGGTCTTCAGTGATTTTTCGGACTGCCATAGTGATGCATCAGTGGGTGCGGTAAGCGAAGAACTACCCAGTGGTGTGTCGCTAACCTTCGTCTTGATGTACACGTTCTCATTGAAGTAGAGCATGCTGGCCACGATGAGTCCCACTCCAATTTGGCCGATGATTTTGCTTGTGCCTGCAAGTCCTTGTTTGTCTTTCTTGAATACCTTGATGTAATCGTCCATGAAGCCTACTGCACCCAACCAAACCGTGCTGATGAGCATGGTGATGATGTACACGTTGGTGAGTCGAGCAAAGAGGAGCGTAGGAATAAGGATGGCCGCCAGAATGATGAGTCCTCCCATAGTGGGTGTGCCGGCTTTCTCCATTTGACCTTGTAGTCCGAGGTCACGCACGGTTTCGCCCACTTGCTTTTTGCGCAACATGTTGATGAGGCGTTTTCCAAACACCATCGATATGATGAGTGAAAGGATGATGCTGCATGCTGCACGGAATGAGATATATTGAAACAGTCCGGCTCCGGGGAAGTCGAAGTGTTGTTCGAGGTATTGGAAGAGATAATAGAGCATTATTTCTCGAGCATGGTTAGGGTTTCACTTACGATTTGAAAATCATCGAAGGCGTGTTTTACTCCTGCGATTTCCTGGTAGCGTTCATGGCCTTTACCGGCGATGAGCACGATGTCGCCGGCGTTGGCCAGGGTGCAGGCAAGCTTGATGGCTTCTTTGCGGTCGGTTACCGCTAGTGTTTTTTTCATCATCACCGGATCGAGTCCTTCTTTCATTTCACGGATGATAGTATCAGGATCTTCGCTGCGCGGGTTATCGCTGGTGAGAATTACGCGATCGCTCCATTCGGCTGCGATGCGCGCCATCTCGGGGCGTTTGGTTTTATCGCGATCACCACCACATCCTACCAGGCTGATGACTTGCTCGTTGCCTGTGCGCAAATCGGCAATGGTCTTCAGTACGTTTTTCAGAGCATCGGGAGTGTGTGCATAGTCGACTACAGCGGTAATACCCGATGGTGTTTTGAAATATTGGAAACGTCCATCTGGCGCTTGCAGTCCTGAGATGGCCGTGAGCACTTCCATTTTATCGAGGCCCAATTCTCGAGCTGCGGCGTACACCGCCAGGATGTTATATGCATTGAATCCTCCGATGAGTTGCGTGTATAAATCTTGGCCGTCGATAAATAAATGCAATCCTGTAAAACCATTTTCAATCACCTTGGCTTTGTAGTCGGCCATGCTGTGAAGCGCCATAGTCTTGGTTTTCGCTTTGCAGTTTTGAATCATCACTTCGCTATGGCGATCATCGTGATTTACTATAGCGAATGCAGTAGAAGGAAGAATGTCGAATAGAATCTTCTTGGCCTTGATGTATTCGTTGAACGTCTTGTGATAGTCGAGATGGTCGTGCGTGATATTGCTGAACAAGGCACCTTTGATTTGCACACCGGTGATGCGGTGTTGATGCAGCGCGTGCGATGAAGCTTCCATGAAGCAATAGGCGCAGCCAGCATCCACCATTTCGGCCAGAAGCTTATTGAGGGCAATGGCGTTTGGTGTAGTGTGCGTTGATGGCAGTTCGCGGTCGTTTATTTTATTGACTACAGTTGAAAGCAGTCCGGCCTTGAATCCAAGCTTACGCGCGAGTTGATACATGAGCGTGGCTGTGGTTGTTTTTCCATTCGTTCCGGTGACCGCAATGATGTCGATGTTCTCACTGGGATTGTCGTAGTAATTGCTTGCGATGTAGCCCAGCGCCTCAGCCGAGTTTGGTACTTGAACGAACGTGATACCTCCGGTGGGGTACGCTGGAATGTTTTCGCACACAATAGCCACCGCGCCCAATGCAATGGCCTTGTCGATATAGTCGTGACCATCAACAGAAACTCCAACCACAGCAACAAACAAACTGAAAGGCTTCACATCACGTGAGTCCATGGTGATGTGTTCGATGGCTACGTTTGTAGATCCGAACACCTGTTGGATGCGCGATCGAAACAATATGTCCTTGAGCAACTTCACAGTAATTCTATAATGATGTTAGGGTTAGATTGAATGGATGAACCGGCAGGTATGCTTTGTCGTTTTACTGTACCAAAGCCCATCACTCTTACTTTCATTCCGTTGGATTCAAGCATATAGAGCGCGTCTTGCAGTCCCATGCCCACAACGTTGGGGACGATGCCTGTTTGCAATGGCTGTTGCATAACTATTAAAGAGTCGTTAGCGGTAGAAGTGCTAATCCATGTGCCGGTTGAACGCTGATACACCGGCATGTTCAAGCTGCTGAATAATGCGCTTAGTTCGGATGAAGCACCTCCTTTGACGCTTGGCCATTGATGCTTGGCAAGCATGGTGCTGTCTGCTTTGATTGGTGCGCGGAATTCAAGTTCTGTGCTGTAAATTTTGTCGGCGAGTTCCATGAATACCGGTGCAGCAATTACACCTCCGTAATAGCCTCCGCTGCGAGGGTCGTTGACAACCACGATGCAGGAGTACTTCGGATTCTCTGCCGGGAAATAACCTACGAACGAAGCACGGTAGTGGTGGGCCTGGTATCCACCTGCTTCGTGCATCCAAGCGGTTCCGGTTTTACCGGCCACTTTGTAGGGGCATTTTTCAAATAGTCGTCCTGCGGTTCCGCCTTCTTCTGTAACACCTTCCATCATTTTACGGCACTTGGCAAGAGTTTCATCTTTGCAAATTTTCTCGCGAATGATGATGGGTTGCGCTTGTTGGATAATCTGTCCGTTGCGCTTCACTTGTTGCACAAATTGCGGACGAACAAACACGCCGTTATTGGCCACGGCATTGTAGAACGAAAGGGTTTGCAGAGGCGTGCAGGTTGTTTCATAACCAATCGCCAATTGTGTTAAACTCAATCCGCTCCAGCCATTGTCTTTGGTTGTTTTGTAGAGACGTGGTGCTGCTTCGCCCGAGAGTGCAATACCGAGTGGTTCTCCCAACCCAAAAGATTGCAGTTTGTCGAGGTAGCCTTGTGGATTTTCGCCAAACGACTTCTTCACGAGTAAGGCAGTTCCTACGTTGGAAGATTTTTCGAAAACCTGTTCTGCCGTGATTGTTCCATTGCCTCCTTTGTCCCAGTTGGAGTCCTTCATGGTTTGACCATGGAATGTGGCTGTTCCATTTCCGGTGGCCACTTTCTCATCAAGTTGCACAAGTCCTTCATCCATGCAAGCCATGAGTGAAGCGAGTTTCATGGTTGATCCCGGTTCTACGCTTTGGCTAATGGCGAAGTTGAGTCGTTCGTTGAATTCGCCTTGGCGGTTGTTGCGTGAGAGGTTGGCTACAGCGCGCACAAATCCGGTTTGCACCTCCATCAGTATGGCACAACCCCATTCGGCATCGCATTCTTCGAGTTTGCGTTTGAGTGCGGCGTGCGCAACATCCTGCAAGTGTATGTCGATAGTGGTGATGATATCGGCGCCCGGTTCTGGCTCTTCTACGAATTCATTGCTCAATGGCTTCCATACACCTCCGGCAATCTTCTCCATCATCTGCTTGCCTTTCTTGCCGCGCAGCAGTTCGTCGTAGTCGCGTTCAATACCGACTTTGTTTTCCGCGCGCTCCATGCCAATGGTGCGTGAGGCGAGTGTTCCGAAGGGTTGATCGCGAATGAACTTCTCCTCGAATACAAATCCACCACGAATGGTTCCTTTGCGAATGAAAGGGAATTTCTTCACCAGTTGCAATTGGTTGTAGTCGACGTGGTCAATGATTTCTACGTATCGATTGCCTTCGCTTTTGGCGCGTTTGAAAATGGCCTTGTATTCTGCTACGGAGCGATCGCCAAACAGTTGGTTGAAGCTTATGCAGAGTGAATCGAGGCGAGTCTGATACAGTTCTTCGTCATAGGGTGCCTTGGCATCCCAGCGAATTTCATACTCGGGAATGCTGGTGGCGAGAAGGCTTCCGTCGCTTGAATAGATTTGACCACGCACGGGTTGAATTTCACGCACTTTAAAAGTGAAGTTTTCTGCTAGTTGGTTGGCTTTTTCATCAGGGAAAAGCTGAATCACAAAAACTTTAATTACGATGGCAATGGCCAGTATGCAAAGACCGGCAAACACCATCCATGCTTTGTTGTGGATGAGGGCAATGTGTTGTTTTTTGCCCAGGGGTGCATTGGCCGGCGTCGGCTCTTGTGGAGTCGACACCGGCTGTTGCGGTTGGTTGATATGACTGTTCTTTATGTTTTCGGAGTTGTTCATTCTTCCGATTTTTTCTCGTCAAAAAATCCGTGCTCCACGTCAATTACTTCGGGTGGTGTGCGGAGCTCTTTCAGGCCTATTTGTTCGATGGCTAGTGCCACGTTGCTTTGTTGTTTGCTTTTTTCGAGGTCGCTCATAGTGGTGTTGTATTGAGAGCGCAATTCGTTGAGTTCGTTTTGCAGGCGAACTTTTTCGCGGGCTGTATTTTCGAAGTAGTAAACCAGGGCGATGTTGGTGATGAAGAGGGCTACTAAAAAGAGAACAAATGAGAGGTGTTTAATAAGTCCGTCGCGTACGAGGAATTCACCACTGAGGACACGTTGGAAGACGTTTCCTCCACCCGACTTTTTCTTCGGTTTTGATGAATTTGGTTTGTCCGCATTAGCGGCAGAATCCGTGGTCAGCGGAATCTTTTCCTCTCTCAATTGATTCATTAATTCAGGTTAACCAAGCGGTGCACAGTTAGCTGCTGTGCATCGGTATTAGCTTATTTGTTTTCTTTAGTTGCTACACGCATTTTGGCGCTGCGTGCACGTGTATTCTCTTCAATTTCTGCCTCTGCGGGCAGCATGGGTTTACTGGTCAAGGGTTTTAGCGGGCGTTGCAGGTTTCCGAAGAAGTCTTTCACAGGCTCACCATCGAAGTTTCCGGTTTTCATGAAGTCTTTCACGAGTCGGTCTTCCAGTGAATGGTAGCTGATGATAACCAGTCGTCCATCTTCGTTGAGCAAATCTGCGCTCTGCATCAGCAGTGATTTCAGCACCTCCAGTTCATCGTTCACTTCAATGCGCAACGCTTGAAAGAGTTGTGCAAGCACTTTGTGTTCCTTCATGCGCGGCAGATGTTTTTGTACTGCTTGCTTAAGGTCCTCGCTGGTGTAAAGTGGCCGAGCTTGAATGATTGATCTTGCGATGGAGCGCGCATTATCCAGTTCTCCGTAGTTACGAAGCACGTGAGTGAGCTGAATCTCTTCGTAAGTGTTCACCACTTCTGCAGCGGTGAGCTTACGGCTCATGTCCATGCGCATGTCGAGCGGGGCATCGAATCGAATCGAGAAACCACGTTCTTCACTATCGAACTGATGACTGCTCACTCCAAGATCAGCCAGAATGCCATCCACTTTGCGCACGCCGAGTAGTCGCAACCAGTTTGACATAAACGTAAAGTTTTGGTCTACCAGCTGAAACCGTGGGTCATCAATGCGATTGGCTTGTGCTTCCGGGTCTTGATCGAAGGCGATTAATCTTCCCTTGTCCAGTTGTTTCAAAATTTCTCTTGAATGCCCTCCACCGCCGAAGGTTACATCCACATAAACCCCATTGGGCTTGATGTTCAGGCTGTCGATTGAAGCTTGCAGGAGCACCGGTCGGTGGTATCCATCTTCTTTTTTGTGGTTCGACATATCCTTATTTGCAGCTTTTCCGTATTTGGCGGATTGGCTTATGGTTCTTTTCTCAAATCGTTTTGCACTTCCTCAGCCAGTTGCATGAAATCGAAATCAGGTTCGCCGAATTTGTTGTCACGCGTTTCCTTATTCCATAATTCCATTTTTTGACCGAGACCGCACAGCACGAGGTCGTTGTTCTTTTTCAGATCTACCTGCGCATATTCCAATAGGTGTGTTGGGATGTTGATGCGTCCCACCGAATCGAGTTCGAGTTCGGTTGCACCGTTGAGGAAGAATCGGATGAACTCTGCATGCTTGCGGTTGTGCGGATTCATGCGTTCGAGGTCTGCCGAAATTTTATCCCATGTGGGTTGCGGGTAGATCACCAGGCACTTGGTGTAGATGTCGCGGTTGATCACCAATCCGAGGTGAATAACTTCCTCCAAAGACTTACGCATGCGAGCCGGGAAGAGGAATCTTCCCTTGTTGTCGAGCTTGCATGGATATTCTCCTAGGAGTTTGAGCATCTGTTTGTCGTTTGCCTTGGTGGGGACGAAAATAGATAGGATTTACCACATTTTACCACAATGGGTCAAAAAGAGGCCTTTTGTTGAAAAATGTGGGTTTTTATTTCGGGCTGAAATCGGTGAAATGTGGGGTTAAATAGTTGGAAAACAAGAGAATAACGGAAAATGTTCCGAGGTGGTAAGATGTGGGAGGAAAAAGGTGAAATTTTGTGTTTTTGGTGGTTTTTCGATGCGAAATGGGTCGTCTCCGGAGGCGTAAATCGCACATTTAAAATCCCGTGGGAGGATTTTTAACCATGCCTGTGTTGATGGATTTACGATGGAGTGTGCGTCGATCCAATTGCCTTTTCTCATCTTGCACGATGTTGTTGTGTAGTCTTGGGTGGTCAACTTTCATTTACATTCGAGCAACACAGCGGATACAAACGCACTATGGATTATCAGCTCAAAGAGGAAAATGGATTTCGTTATATCGAGGAGGGTTCGGGAGAGCCGCTCATATTGCTGCACGGCTTGTTCGGTGCGCTGAGCAACTTCAAGGATGTGATTTCACATTTCTCCCAAACACACCGTGTTGTAATACCTATGCTGCCGCTTTACACAATGCCGGTACTCACAACAGGTGTCAAGAGTCTTGCACATTTTCTACACGACTTTATTGAATTTAAACACTACGCAAAAGTGAATTTGCTTGGTAACTCATTGGGTGGTCACGTAGCGCTGGTTTACTGCAAGGAACATCCTGAACGGGTAAGCTCTCTTACACTTACAGCCAGTTCGGGATTGTATGAAAACGCTTTTGGATCGAGCTTTCCCCGCAGAGAGGATAAGGAGTTTATTCGCCAGAAAGTTGGACTAACGTTTTACGATCCAAGCCATGCTACGGATGAGTTGGTGGATGAGTGCTTTGAAATCGTAAACGACCGCAATCGTGTGCTGCGCATATTGGCATTGGCCAAGTCTGCTATTCGTCACAACATGGCGAAGGAACTTCCGCACATGAAGTTTCCGGTGTGTTTGATCTGGGGAAAGAACGATACGATCACACCTCCTGAAGTGGCTGAAGAATTTCATCAGCTGTTGACCAATTCAAGTCTGTATTGGATTGATGAATGCGGCCATGCGCCGATGATGGAGCATCCGCAACGATTCAATGAATTGCTGGATGCGTGGATAAAGGAGAAGCTGTAAGGCCTTTGTTGCCTTGTGTTTCAGAACGTTTTCCATTTCAAGCAGGTTTAGCCATGATGTGCGCAAAGAGCGCAATGATGTGGGCTAATCGGCCTGTGATTCTTGGTGTGAAATCTCTTAGCGATTTTTAGCGAGAATAGAATCCGTATTTACTTCCGTGCGATGTTGTCGCCAATGAAACCCAGTAAACGGTCGCGCCCTGTGCGTTCAGTGGCCGATGTCACAAACACGTTGGGCAATTCTGCGAAGTGTTCAAGTAGTTTATTGCAGAATGTGTTGACGTTGCGTTCTACGGCGCCAGGTTTTTCCTTGTCGGCTTTGGTGAAAACGATGGCGAAAGGCATTCCGTCTTGACCTAGTTTGAGGCAAAATTCCAGATCGATTTTTTGCGGTTCGAGACGCACGTCGATAAGCACAAACGTGCACAGGAGATTTTCGCGGTCAATGAGAAATTGATCAATCATGATTTCCCATTTCTCTCTTTCGCTGCGCGAAATTTTCGCATAGCCATAGCCGGGAAGATCGACCAAATACCACTGTCCTTTGTTCGAAGTCACATCGAAGTGATTGATGAGTCTAGTTTTTCCAGGAGTTCCGGACGTTTTGGCTAGGTTCTTTTTATTCACCAACATGTTGATGAGGCTACTCTTCCCCACATTGCTGCGGCCGATGAATGCAAACTCAGGTCGGTCGGTAGCAGGACACTGTTCAAGTAGTGTCGATGATTTGAGAAAAGTGGCGTTGGTGATGAGCATAAGGCGATTGCTGATTTGTGATTACTGATTACTCTGTAATCAAATTGGGGATTGTATGTTCATCTTCTCTGCGTAGTACTGACAAAAATCGCGCATGGTATCCGCCATGGGTTTTTCGTTGGTGGCGCGTTCAAAGCTATCTGCAAGTGTGAGTATGGTTTGATGCACAAACTGCTTCATTTCATCTACCTGCATTTCTTTCGTCCACAAATCGATGCGCAGTGCATTTTGTTCTTCTTTATCCCAAACGGAAATAATCATGGCTTTGGCTTCTGAAGCGCGCCCATTGTCGGTAGCTGTCCAGTTGATTTTCTCCGGTACATTGTTGTCGTCGAGCTCAATGTCGAATCGGATTTGTTCGAGTTTCATAGGGCAAATGTAGTGCTTGGAAAGTCGGCATGCGGGAGCGTAGTGTGTACATGGTATTTCCGCTCATGCATCAGCATGTCATGAATTGGTTTTTCCCGGTGCATAGGCCGCAAGCAATTTCTGAAAGTCCTTCTCAGCGAGCAGCGCCGGCAATGTCGTTTCCGGATGCTTGCTCATGTATTGACGCACGATGTTCCAACCGATCCAAACTCCGACTTGAGGCGGGCTGTCTTGGGGGATGCCTGTAGCTGTGGTGAATGGGCCGTCGGCAAACCACTTGTTGACTTCAAAAGGTTTGGATCGATACATCACTTGCTCATTGGCCATGGTTTTCCAAACCAGATTTTCAGCTTGTTGGGCCCAATTCCATTGTTCCGACGACCAACTCATAAGTGTTGAATCAGGAATTTCCGGCGCAAGGGCTTCGGCGAGGTACATGACTTTGCCGTAGAAAATCAATTCGCTGAGCAGGTCTTTTTGCTCATAGTATCCGCGGGCCTTATAGGCTGCGAAGCCTTTCGCGGCGTCGGCAACGATGTAGCGGCCATCCATGTTGTCCTTTACATACTGCGGGAAAATGTCGGGCGATAGTCGCTGGGTTATCGTGTGGTTTGATCCAAGATAGCAGTCGAGTGCCACGCCAAGAGTAGAATCGGTGGTTGCAATACTGCGATTCCATGCTGAACAGTAAAATACAACGCCGGGAACAATGCTGTCGGGAAAGAAATGATGCCACCGGCGCACAACATCTTTGAGCGATTCTGAAATCTCTTCACGTTTTTCTGGTGTATAAATGCGCATCACTTCCTGATGTGTTTCGGCAATTTGCGGATCCGTTGCGAAGGCGCGGAGCAATGCACCGGCACTGTCAGAGTTGCAAGCTGCAATCCTGATGTCATCTTCTACAAAACCGCAATAAAATGAACCGTATTGATTGCGCAAGCTGCTAGCGCAAGCTGCAGGTTCGTTGAAGTTGCAAGTAAATAAGTCGGTGTCGAATGAGCGCACAGATACCTCGAGTTGACGCGCTTCTTCCTTAAGTTCAACTTTGCTGAGTGGTTTGTCGTTGTTGCATCCACAGGCCACTATGAATAACATCAGCAAAGCGGGTATTGAAAATTTCATGATTGCGTTAGTTTTGTTGCATGCCCTTGGAAGGGCAATGTTATAACAGTAAACCCCAACGCATGAAAAAAATTATTTCAGTCATCGTTATAGCGATGATTTCTACATCGATGATGGCACAGGCCAAGAAATGGAAAATTGCTTTGCACGTTGATCCGAATGTTTCTTGGATTAAGCCTGATAACAAGAGTATGACTGCAGGCGAAAACAAAATGAACTTTGGCTTTGGTGTGGCTATCGACAAAATGTTTACTGATAATTACGCCATAGGCACCGGCTTTAATATCATCAATACAGGAGGGCAGCTGTCCTATTTTCAAGAGCGGACATCTGAGTCAGGAGCACGCACAGTGGCTTTGATGGATCGAGTGTACAAGTTGAAGTATGCCGAAATTCCGATCACGCTCAAGTTGCGCACCAATGAAATCGGCTATATCACGTATTGGGCTCAGGTAGGTATTGGTTTGGGCATTAACATCAAAGCAAAGTCAGATGATGTGATTGATTACAAGAAAGTAGACATCAGCACCAATGCCGACTCTCTGCGCTGGGCTGATGCAACACTCATATTGGATGAAACAGTGGAAGATGAAGACATTAGTGATGATATCGGAATCTTTCGCACAAGTTTGATTATTGCCGGTGGTATTGAATACAACCTCAGCGGCGACGCGAGCATCGTGGCAGGTGTGAATTTCAATAATGCCTTCAACAATATTCTCAATCACAATGGAGTAGTGAAATCGAACAACGAGCCTGCTTTCAATGCAACTGATAATAAGCCTAAGACATACGACTTGAGAGGTATCAGCAATATTGTCGCTTTGCAAATAGGAATTTTATTCTAATCAGCAGCGATGAAGAGAAAGTCCTGCCATCTTTGGCGGGACTTTTTGTTTCTATGAATTATCAAACTGTATCCGAACATATCGTTGCGTGGTTGAAGGCCTACGCCGAATCTAGCCGCACACACGGATTTGTGGTGGGCATCAGTGGTGGCATCGACTCTGCGCTAACTTCTACATTGTGCGCCCTCACAGGCAAACCTGTAAAGGTGTTGGAGATGCCCATTCACCAAGCCGCCAGCCAGGTAGGACGCGCGCAGGAACATATCACGTGGTTGAAAAAGAACTTTCCCTTGGTGACCGATGCGCGTGTGGATCTTACTCCTTCTTACGAACTCTTCAAGCAGTCGATGGGCGAGGTGTCGGAAGATGCGCATACTCAACAACTCACAGACGCCAATACGCGCGCTCGTTTGCGCATGAGCACGCTGTATTACTTCGCTGGTGTACATGGCATGTTGGTGGCAGGCACGGGCAACAAGATTGAGGATTTCGGAGTTGGATTTTATACCAAGTACGGCGATGGTGGTGTTGATCTTTCTCCTATTGCCGATCTAACCAAAACAGAAGTGTATGCTTTAGCTGCGCATTTGGGTGTGGTGCCATCCATTTTGAAAGCAGCACCAACCGACGGATTGTGGGGTGATGACCGCACCGATGAAGATCAGATTGGTGCGAGTTATCCGGAATTGGAGTGGGCAATGAGCTATGTGGAGGAAAATGGCGAGGAGCCTGCAGTTCATTTAAGTGCGCGTCAATGCGAAGTGCTGAGTATTTACTTGCGCATGCACAAGGCCAACCAGCATAAGATGCAGCCGATTCCGGTGTGCTTGATTCCTGCAGCTTACAAGGCCTGAGCCTTTTGCGTAACCTCTTTGAAAATGTCTTCGAGTTTGCGATCGGTTTTCGCGAGTTCGCTCATCACGAGGTTTTCAGCCACAATATTTCCGCGATCGATGATGAGTGCGTGATCGCACATGGCTTCTACTTCTTGCATGATATGCGTTGAAAGCATCACCGTTTTTTTGCGGCCGATAGAAACAATCAGTTCGCGTATCTCAGCCAGTTGATTGGGGTCGAGTCCGCTGGTTGGCTCATCAAGAATGAGTACCTGCGGATCGTGAATCATGGCTTGCGCAAGTCCTACGCGTTGACGATATCCCTTCGACAGTGTTTCAATTTTCTTGTGCGCCTCCACTTGCAGGCCCACGGTTTCTATCATCTCTTCAACACGCTGCTTAAGATTTGGAATGCGATACATGCCGCCCACAAAGGAGAGGTATTCGCGCACATACATATCCGTGTAGAGTGGGTTGTGTTCGGGCAAGTAGCCAATGCATCGCTTGGCATCGGTGCTTTGCTCCATAACATCATAGCCGCATACATCTACTTTTCCTGATGTTGGTGGAATGTAGCATGTGATAATTTTCATCATAGTGCTCTTTCCTGCGCCGTTGGGGCCCAGGAATCCAACGATTTTTCCCTGACCAATTTCGAATGAAACCTCATTCAGAGCGCGTTGTGAGCCATACACTTTTGATACACCTTTAACTGAAATAGACATGTGCTGCAGATATGGCGCAAACCTAATGCATTTAGCGTTTTTCCATGTGCGCTGACATAAACATGCTGATAGTTGGATGCTTTGGGGTTAACTTGAGCCTGAAAATTACGCGACTTATGTCGAGTGTTTTCCTTTTCGATCACCAATATCACAATGCATGCAAGTAAAACAACATTTATGGAGTGAAGGTAAGGGTTGGTTAGATCCGCTATCGATAGCCGATTTCAAACCTAATCTGGTATTGGCTTTTGGAGGTGTTGATGCCTTGGCCAACGATAATGTGTATGGTGAAATTCGCAAAATGTATCCTGATGCTGAGGTTGTAATGGCCAGCACTGCAGGTGAAATACATGGCGAAGAAGTGCATGATCACACGGTGAGTGTGAGTGCCTGTCGTTTTGATAAAACGCGTCTCCGTGTAATAGATAGTGATGTGAATGATTGTGCCTCCAGCTATGATTGCGGTTTGAGCATAACAGAAGATCTATATGCTGCAGACCTGTGTCACATCATGGTGTTGTCGGATGGAATTTCAGTGAATGGCGATGATTTGGTTCGCGGAATAAATAGCCAATTGCCTGATCATGTAGTTGTGACCGGCGGATTGGCGGCTGATGCGGGAAGATTTACAAAGACTCTGGTTGGAGCCAACAAGAATCCACAATCCAATCGCATTGTTGCAATTGGTTTTTATGGAGACAAACTGCGCATCACACATGGTTCTCACGGAGGTTGGGATTTATTCGGTCCGGTTCGACAAGTGACTAAGGCCACCGATAATGTGCTGTATGAGTTGGATGGTGAGAATGCCTTGTCGATTTACAAGCGCTACTTGGGGCCGCGCGCAAGCGAGCTGCCGGGTTCGGCCTTGTTGTTTCCGCTCTGTATTTTGGGGGATGATAACCAAAGTCAATTGGTTCGAACCATTTTGAGTATTGACGAAGAAGCGGGTACCTTGCGATTTGCCGGTAATATTCCCGAGGGGGCACAGGTGCAATTTATGATGGCCAATTTTGATCGTTTGATAGATGGTGCTGCGCGAGCCGCAGAGCAATCGCAAGATCAATCACCGGAGCTCGTCATTATGGTGAGTTGCGTGGGGCGCAAGATTGTACTCGATCAGCGCATTGAAGAGGAAGTTGAATCTGTATGCCAATATTTTGGAGCCGGTGCGGCCTATACCGGGTTTTATTCGAATGGTGAAATTTCGCCTCAGCTGGGCAGCACGCAATGTTCATTGCACAATCAGACCATGACGATAACTACTTATCACGAGATTGAATGACGGGCAAAGGTTATCATCGATTATTAGAGAGGCAGTTGAAGAAGTTTTTTCCGGGTTATCCTGAGATGCCCGGTGAAATGGAGGAACTTTTTCAAGCCATCAACAACAGCTATAATCATTTCGATAATGATCGGGTGCTTATGGAAACTGCCATGCGCGAGAGCAGTGATGAGTTGTTGTCCAAGAAGAATGCATTGAATGATCTTTTGCTACAGCAGTCGAATGTATTAGAGTCGCTTAAGTATGCTGCGCGGTCGTTGTTTTCAGACCAGCAGATTATGGCCAATGAGGATCTGCTGCAACTCGCGGATGTAATTCAGGAAGAAGTTGCCAAGCGTCATGTTGCCGAGTCGCGTAAGGCGCAGTCGGAGCAGCGACTGACAGATATTATTGAGAGTTTGAATTTGGGCATGGCGCGTTACGACGCGCGTGGTAAGCTCACGCATGTCGAGAAGCGATTCGCTGAGATATTTGATCAGCAATCGGAAGAGTTGGTGGGCCTCACGGCAGCCGATTTTCAAATGGCGCCAATTTTAGCCGACGAATTGGATATTGTCCGCAGCTTTGAGTTTATATCAAGTAACAGTGTATTTGAAGCGCCCTTGGTTGCAAAGGGCAATAAGGAGGTATGGCTACTATGCACAACAGCCCCATTGTTTGATGATAAGGGTGCAGTGGAAGGTGGAGTTATTGTTGTGTTTGATATTACGCGGCAGAAAAATTTGGAACGCGAAATGCGCGATGCCAAGAAGGCGGCCGAAGCTGGTTTGGAATTGCGGAAAACAATTTTGGCCAACGTGAGTCACGAACTGCGAACACCGATTAATGCTATCGTTGGCATGTCGTCGTTGCTTTCGAATACGGAGCTCACGGAACAGCAGCACGAGTATTTGAAAAACATGCGCTTTTCTTCGAATGGCTTGTTAGTGCTCATCGATGATTTATTGGATGTGTCGCGCATCGAAAGTGGAAAGGTGGAACTAGAACAGATAGCTTTTTCGCCGAAAGAGAATTTTGGCGAGCTCACCAAGGCGCTTAATCTGAAAGCAGTCGATAGGGGATTGGAATTTTCTTGCCGAGTTGCTGATGGAATTGCGGAGAGGCTATCGGGTGATGTGCATCGGTTAAATCAGGTACTCACGAACTTAATCAGCAACGCCATCAAGTTTACACCACAAGGCAGCATTGATTTAGCCATTGATTTATCCGATGAAAATGAAGCGTCGCAACTGATTAGGTTTACAGTAACCGATACTGGAATTGGCATTGCTGCGGAGCGTCAAGCCGCGATTTTCCAGGCATTCACTCAAGAGGATTCGAGCACCACACGGAAATATGGCGGCACCGGACTTGGACTTTCTATCTCCAAGAAGATTGTAGAGATGATGGGAGGAGAGTTGGCGCTGCGCAGCGAGAAGAACAGTGGATCGAAATTCTACTTTACCATACCATTGAAGCGTGCTGAAGCAGTGGCAACGCAGGAGGTGGAGTTTAAGCCGGATTTGCGTGGCGCGCGCATCCTGTTGGTGGAGGATAATAAAGTGAATCAATACTTGGCTATGGCTTTGCTGAAATCTTGGAATGCGCATACCGAAATCAGTGAGGATGGTATTGATGCGATTGAGCGATTAAAGCAAAGCACCTATGATCTTGTGTTGATGGATTTGCAAATGCCGCTGATGGATGGATTTGAAGCCACCATGATTATACGCAATCAAATGAAGTTGAGTGTTCCTGTAATTGGCCTTTCTGCAAACGCGCTCAACGGCGAGCATGAGCGGAGTTTGGAAATCGGTATGAACGATTACGTATCCAAACCATTTCAACCTGAACTGCTGTATGAAAAAATCTACGGGTTCATCTTTGTCGGTTGATATACTTTTGCGAAAAAACACAGTGAAGCGAGTAGCCATCTTAGCCTCAGGCGCAGGAAGTAATGCCGCCAATATCCTTTCCTATTTCAAAGGTTCAGACAAGATGGAAGTGGTGCTTATCGCCTCCAATCGCAGCGATGCAGGTGTGCTGGATATAGCGGCTCGACATGCTATTCCAACTCAACTTATCACCAAGGAAAATTTCAGATTAAGTAATGATTTTATTGATGAGCTGAAGGCTCTGAAAGTGGATTTGATTGTGCTGGCAGGTTTTCTATGGAAAGTTCCTGCCGCGATGGTTCAGCATTTTCCGCAGCGTATCATCAATATTCATCCTTCGCTATTGCCCAAATATGGAGGCAAAGGCATGTATGGGCATTTTGTGCACGATGCTGTTTTTGCAGCGGGAGAAACTGAATCCGGCATTACGATTCACTATGTGAATGAACAGTATGATGAAGGAGCGATTGTCGCTCAGCACAAGGTGTCTATTGCCTCCGACGATGATGCGCATGCCATAGAAATGAAGGTGCGTGCGCTCGAAATGGAATGGTTTCCGAAAGTGATAGAATCGTTGTTGTGAATTAGGTTTTAATTGAATGGTCTAACCTGGTTGGGGCGACGCTGGTTGGGGCGACCCTACGGATGGTAAATTCACCAACGTGCCTATTTTTGCCCACCATGATCGATTGGAAAGAAATAGGCTCTTGCTTTATGGTGTTGTTTGCTGTGATCGACATTATCGGCAGCATTCCGGTGATTGTCAAGATCAAGAATACCACCGGGAACATTCAACCCATAACCACTACGCTTGTTTCATTCTTGCTCATGGTTGTGTTCCTGTTTCTCGGCGAGCGCTTTCTTTTTTTATTTGGTGTTGATGTGAACTCGTTTGCCGTTGCCGGTTCCATCATTCTGTTTTTCATCGCGATGGAAATGGTATTGGGTATTAAGATTTTCAAACAGAAGGAAGGAACAGAGGGCGCGGCTTCCATAGTTCCGCTTGCTTTCCCCATTATTGCTGGAGCAGGTACATTTTCGACCTTGATTTCATTGGGAGCTGAGTACCATCAGATCAACATTCTCATTGCCATTGCGCTCAATATGCCGTTGATTTTTATTGTGCTCAAACTCACCAATCGACTGGAGCGTTGGTTGGGCGTGGCGGGCATTAGTGTGATGGAGAAAATCTTTGGAATCATCTTGCTCGCCATAGCGGTTAAGCTTTTCTCCAACAACATTCAACACCTATTGGGGTAACCCCTTTGTATGACAAGTATTACCATTTACACCGACGGCGCAGCTAAGGGCAATCCTGGCCCTGGCGGTTACGGCGCTATCATGCAAAGTGGCCCGCATTACAAGGAAATCAGTCAAGGTTTTCGATTAACCACCAACAACAGAATGGAGTTGCTCAGCGTTATCGTTTGCCTGGAAATGCTGAAGCAGGAGGGCTGTGATGTGACGGTTTATTCAGATTCGAAATATGTTGTGGATTCCGTCGAGAAGAAGTGGATACAAGGTTGGGTGCGCAAGGGTTGGAAGGATGTGAAGAACCCGGATTTGTGGAAGCGCTATCTGTTGGTGGCGGCTCGGCACCAAGTGCGTTTTAAGTGGATCAAAGGACATAACGGTCACCCGATGAACGAACGTTGCGACTTCCTCGCGGTGGAGGCCAGCGTGGGCAGTCATTTGTTGGTGGATTCGTGGTATGAGGCGAATAAGTAGAGATGGGCCAAAGACGATGTGAGTGGCCCTTAGCCCTTCGCCCTTCGTCCTTTTTGTTGGCTGTTGACACATGGCCGTTGTACATTCGCGCCGACTTCGGAAAAGCCGAAGCACAATCTGATAAAACATTCAATACACAATGCGTACAGATCTATACCAGGGCCACGACTATTACATGATGGATGAATGGCTAACTGAAGAGCATAAGCTCGTGCGTGACACAGCTCGTGCATGGGTGAAGAAGGAAGTTTCGCCAATCATTGAAGAGGCTGCAGAAAATTCAAAGTTTCCACAACACTTGCTGAAGGGGCTGGGAGAAATCGGAGCATTTGGTCCTTATATCCCTGCTGAATACGGTGGCGCCGGACTCGATCAGATATCCTACGGATTGATTATGCAAGAGCTTGAGCGTTGTGATAGCGGTTTGCGATCTACAGCTTCGGTTCAAAGTTCACTCGTAATGTATCCGATATACAAGTATGGCAACGAAGAGCAACGCATGAAGTATTTGCCGAAGTTGGCCACGGGCGAGTGGATTGGTTGCTTTGGTTTGACAGAGCCTGATTTTGGTAGCAACCCCGGTGGTATGCTCACCAACTTCAAGGATATGGGTGATCACTATTTGCTCAATGGTGCTAAGATGTGGATTAGTAATGCGCCATTCGCACAGATCGCCGTTGTTTGGGCGAAAAACGAAGAGGGTCGTATCCACGGATTGATTGTAGAGCGCGGCATGGAAGGATTCACCACGCCAACCATGCACGGCAAGTGGAGCTTGCGCGCCAGCGATACGGGTGAATTGATTTTTGATAACGTAAAGGTTCCAAAAGAGAACTTGCTTCCAAATAAATCAGGTTTGGGCGGACCGCTGGGTTGCCTTGATTCTGCTCGTTATGGCATAGCATGGGGCGCCATTGGTGTGGCACTCGATTGCTACGATGTGGCTCTTCGCTATTCCAAGGAACGCATTCAGTTTGGCAAGCCAATCGGAGCTTTCCAATTGCAGCAAAAGAAGTTGGCCGAGATGATTACCGAAATCACCAAGGCACAATTGCTCACATACCGTTTGGGGCAATTGCGCAATGAAAATCGCGCTACTTCTGCTCAAATCAGCATGGCCAAACGCAACAACATCGCCATGGCGAAGCAAATTGTGAGCGATGCCCGTCAAATGCTCGGCGGAATGGGTATCACAGGTGAATACCCTGTTATGCGCCATATGATGAACCTCGAATCGGTGATTACCTATGAAGGCACCCACGACATCCACTTGCTCATCACGGGTATGGATGTGACCGGGTTTGATGCTTTCAAATGAGGAATAGAAAATAATTTTGAAATCCCGCCCCTTGTGGCGGGATTTTTTTTGCCTGAACCATGCACAGGGTGCTGTGTAAAACGCAGCTGGCATGCGCTGAGAAAAATGCGAAAAAGGATGCAGTTTCGCTAGAAGCTGAAATCATGAAAACCCTGCTCAATAAATTACAAGGCGACCGCACCATTTGGATGGTCACGTTTTTCCTCTCGCTCATTTCTATTCTTGCCGTTTATAGCGCCATTTCTACGCTGGCTTACAAGGCGCATGGCAATAGTTTGTTTTTCCTGTTGAAGCATGGAAGTATGATTGCGCTGGGATTCTTTATCATGTACGTTGTGCACCGGATGGCTTTCCGCTATTTCTCGCGGCTATCCAAAATTCTTTTGATTGTTGCGGCCATACTGCTAGCGTATGCTTTGTTTTTCGGTCAGAATTTAAATGATGCGAATCGATGGATTGCTATACCATTTACGGGTCTAACATTTCAGCCCAGCGACTTTGCTAAGATTGTTTTGATTATTTACGTAGGTCGAACATTGGCTGTAAAGCGTGATATGCTGCACGATTTTCAGCAAGGTATTGTCCCTGTTTTATGGCCAATTGCACTGATTTGTGGACTCATTTTGCCGGCCAACTTTTCTACGGCAGCCATGCTGGCGAGCATTTGTTTTTTGATGATGTTTCTCGCAGGTGTTCCGTTTCGACACATGAGTAAATTGATTGCCGCCGGTTTTGGATTTGTATTGCTCATCATTGTAGTGGGCGAAACAACAGGGTTTCCGTCGCGCTATGCCACATGGAAGAACCGTATCGTAAGTGCTATGGATGAAGACAGTGAGGGTAATTATCAAACTGATTTGGCGAAGTATGCTATTCATGAGGGTGGCGTCATTCCCAAGGGTCCGGGCACAGGTAGCTCACGCAATTTCTTGCCGCATCCTTATTCCGATATGATTTACCCGTTCATCATCGAAGAGTATGGCTCCATTTTCGGCGGCATCACGCTTGTGCTGCTATATCTGATTTTGATGTATCGAACCATCAAGCTTTCTATCAATAACCCGAAGTTGGGCGCTCAGCTCACAGCGCTGGGGCTTGCATTTATGCTGGTGATTCAAGCGTTCATCAACATGGCCGTTGCGGTGAGTTTGTTTCCGACCACAGGTCAGCCATTGCCGCTGGTGAGTATGGGTGGAACTAGTATCCTGTTTACGTGTTTGGCACTTGGAATAATACTGAGCATTTGCAGGAGCAAGGATGAGCAAGAGGAAGACCTTACGCTTACCAAGACGAATTTGCCCGCACCAGCAGTAACCCAATAAAACAATTGTTATGCGCGTGATCATTTCAGGAGGAGGAACCGGAGGACACATTTTTCCTGCGGTAGCTATAGCAAAGACGATTCAGCAGCAGCATCCGGATGCAGTCATACTGTTTGTTGGTGCATTAGGGAAAATGGAAATGGAAAAGGTTCCGGCTGCCGGATTTGAGATTATAGGTTTGCCTATAGTCGGCATTCAACGCAGGCTCACTTGGAAGAATCTTTTGGTGCCATTTAAGCTCTTAGCGAGTATGTGGAAGGCACGTCAGATTATCAAGTCGTTCAAGCCTGATATTGCTATTGGTGTGGGTGGATATGCGAGTGGTCCGCTGTTGCGCGCTGCTGCATCCGCAGGTGTGCGCACGCTGATTCAAGAACAGAATTCGTATCCCGGCATTACCAATCGCATCTTGTCGAAGAAGGTGAACACCATTTGTGTGGCCTATCCCGGGTTAGAGAAATATTTTCCGGCCGAGAAGATTGTTTTGACCGGCAATCCGGTGCGACCTGAAGTGGTCGATTTACAAGGCAAGCGCGATAAGGCCACGCAGTTCTTTAACTTGGATAGCAATCGAAAAACACTCCTCATCATCGGTGGTAGTTTGGGTGCCCGCACCATCAACCAGGCGGTAGAAGCCTCAGCAGCGCGATGGGAGGAGAGTGGTTTGCAAGTGATTTGGCAAACGGGAAAGGGCTATATCGATCAAGCGAAGAAGTGCACACAAACACTTGTGCATGTGCAGGCCCAGGAGTTCATAAAGGAAATGGATTACGCGTATGCCGCGGCGGATATTGTTGTTTCACGCGCAGGCGCCATGAGCATATCGGAGCTGTGTTTGGTAGGGAAGCCCGTTGTGTTTGTGCCTTCGCCGAATGTGTCGGAGGATCATCAAACCAAGAACGCGATGGCGCTGGTATCGCGCGACGCAGCGTTACTTGTGCGTGATGCTGATGCCTCGTCGCAGTTGTGCGATACGGTGTTGAAGTTGGTGAGTGATGAATCGCGCATGCAGGCGCTATCGGTCGCATCGAAAGCCATGGCGCACGACAGTGCGGCAGAGCGTATTGTGGAGGAGGTCATGAAGCTCGTTTTGTTACACAGAGTTGCTTGAGAATTTTTTTTGACTAGAGTTCACAGAGCTAGCAACTTCACCCTTCAACTTTCAACCCAAAGCATTTCCCCGTTCACACTAATTTGCCCCCATGAATTTTCAGCAGATCGAAGTCTATTATTTTATGGGTATTGGCGGCATTGGCATGTCGGCCGTTGCTCGTTATTTCAACTCGCAAGGGAAAATCGTGATGGGCTATGATCGCACCAGCACGCCATTGACCACTGAACTCGAGTTGGAGGGTATATCGGTGCACTTCGATGATAGCGTGCTGGAAATTCCTCACGTGGTAAAGCTGACGCCCAAGGAGAAGGTATTGGTTATCTATACACCGGCCATTCCAAAGGACAGCCCTGAACTCAATTGGTTTCACGATCAAGGCTACACCATCATCAAGCGCGCGCAAGCGCTTGGAATTATCACCGAGCAGTCGAAGACGATTGCTGTTGCCGGCACGCATGGAAAGACCACAACGAGCTCCATGATTGCGCATGTGCTGCAGCACAGCGGCAGAGGCTGTAACGCTTTTTTGGGAGGGATTGCGACCAATTACAAGACGAATTTATTGCTTGATGCTAAGGCTGAATGGACAGTAGTTGAGGCCGATGAATATGATCGATCATTTCTCACGCTTTCACCGGCTATTTCTATCATCACCAGCACCGATGCCGATCATCTTGATATTTATGGTTCGCATGAATACATGAAGGAGTCGTTCAACCTCTTTGCACAGAAATTAAAAGCGGGTGGAATGCTCATTTATAAATCCGGTTTGCCAATAGATACAGGTGCTTTGGTTGCAGGTGTTGAGCATAGCAATTATTGCCTCAACGACACGGCTGATTATCGCGGTCGTGATATTGACATCCGCGACGGACGTTACTTCTTCACGTTTCAGTCGCCTGAGGCGAAATGGGCCGATGTGGAGTTGGGTTTGCCCGGCACACACAATGTGGAAAATGCTGTAGCGGCTATTGTTGTGGCGTTGCGAGTGGGATTAACCGAGCAGGAAATACGCGATGGCTTGCGCACCTTTTTGGGTGTTAAGCGCCGTTTTGAGTATCACATCCGCAGACCGGATTTGGTGTTGATTGATGATTATGCCCATCACCCAGAAGAATTGCGGGCATGTATTGCATCGGTGAGGGAATTGTACCCCGACAAGCGTATTACCGGCGTTTTTCAGCCACATCTCTTTTCCAGAACCCGGGATTTTGCTGATGGTTTCGTAGCAAGTCTCGAAATGCTCGACGAGGTCATCCTTCTTCCAATCTACCCCGCTCGCGAATTGCCGATTCCAGGAATTGATTCACAACTGCTGTTGGATAACATTTCCAAACCGGGTAAAAAACTCGTTCAGAAGGGTGATTTATTAGCAGAACTGACAAGTAGTCCGCGTGAAGTCATCGTTATGCTGGGAGCCGGCGATATCGATGCGCTCGTAGCCCCTGTGGCGGCGGCCTACTCGAAGTGATTGGCGAAAGACATGCTCCTTCGCCAGAACCAAAATCATGGCGAAAGAGACAACCAATATTTTCATCAAGGACATCGAAAAACGCAAGCGTTTGCGCTTGGCGTTTATCTATTCGTTCGCCTTCATTGGCGCTGTTGGCTTATTTGTTTTGCTTGGTTTTGTAGGAAAAGAGCAAAGCAATACGGCGTGCTGGAAGCTGGAGGTGCAGCTTGAGGCGCCCGACGGACGCAAGTTTATCGATGAGCAGATGATTGCTGCTTTGGCCGATAGTTCAACAGATCAGATATTGGGCAAGGCTGTAAGTCAAGTGGATATTCAAGCCATCCATAGTGCTATCAGCAAAAATTCTTCAGTGAGTGAAGCTCACGTGTATACAACTGTCGATGGTCGCTGTGTGATTCATGTGAAGCAGCGTACGCCCATTGCGCGAATCTTCAATGCTTACGGCGAGAGTTATTACCTCGATAAAGATGGATTCACGATGGCGCTGTCCGATTTAGCAACGGCCAAGTTGCCTGTGTTCACCGGTGAGATATACGATGGCTTGCGCACCGAAAGTGTTACCATCAATTTTCCGGATTCATTGGCTTGGAAAACATACCTCGACGATATCTACACGTTTACGAATGTGATTGTGCAGGATACGTTTTGGAGAGCTCAGGCAGAGCACGTGTATATCAATCCCGCAGGAGAGTTTGAGATCATTCCGCGCATTGGCAATCAGCGCGTGAATGTGGGAGGTGTTGCCAATTTGCCCCAGAAATTAAAGAAGCTGAAAGCGTTTTATGAGCATGCTGTATCGACCACAGATTTGGATCAATACGCGGTCATTAATGCGCAGTATAATGGACAGGTAGTGTGTGTGAAGCGCTGACCTTTTTTGAAAAGAGAACAATTGAATAACAGAAAACGATAACCCCATGAATTCATCAGAGATCGTAGTTGGACTTGACATCGGAACCACCAAGATTGCTTGTTTGGTGGGCCGCAAAACGGAGAACAATAAAATCGAGATTCTCGGTATTGGGAAGAGCGAAAGCATCGGCGTAACACGCGGTGTGGTTTCCAATATTGAGAAAACCGTGCAGAGCATTCGTGCTGCGGTAGAGGATGCAGAGCGCGAAAGCGGCGTCAACATTCGTTTGGTGAATGTTGGTATCGCAGGCCAACACATCAAGAGTTTGCAACACCGTGGCATGCGCACACGCCGCAACGTGGAAGAAGAAATTTCTCAACTCGACATCGATGCGTTGGTTGAAGACATGCACAAATTGGTGATGCTGCCCGGTGAGGAAATTATTCACGCGTTGCCGCAGGAATACACTGTTGATAGCGAGACGGGAATTAAGGATCCGATTGGCATGTGCGGCTCACGCTTGGAAGCCAATTTTCACATCATCACGGGGCAAATCACGGCCATCAAGAATATTTATAAGTGTGTTACCAAAGCCGGCCTTACCGTAGATGCACTTACACTCGAACCTCTCGGAAGCGCTGCAGCTGTGCTGAGCGAAGAAGAGAAAGAGGCCGGTGTTGTATTGGTAGATATCGGTGGTGGCACAACGGATGTAGCCATTTTCCAAGATGGAATTATCCGTCATACTGCGGTAATTCCTTTCGGCGGAAATATCATCACTGAAGACATCAAGCAAGGTTGCACCATCATGCGCAATCAGGCTGAGTTGTTGAAGGTGAAATTTGGCAGTGCATTGGCTACCGAGAACAAGGATACAGAAATCGTTTGCATACCGGGCTTGAAGGGCCGCGAAGCCAAGGAGATTTCGTTGAAGAATCTGGCGAGCATTATTCAGGCGCGTATGGATGAAATCATCGAGCACGTTTACTATGAAATTCGCAACAGTGGCTACGAGAAGAAACTCATCGGTGGTATCGTGCTCACCGGTGGCGGATCTCAGCTCAAGCACATGAAGCAACTGGTGGAGTACATCACGGGCATGGATTGCCGCATTGGTTATCCGAACGAGCATGTCGTGAAGGCGAAAAATGAGAATATGCTTATTCCGGCCATGAGCACCGGTGTTGGTTTGGTAATCTATGGTCTCGAGAAATTCTCTGTGAATACATCAGTTGAAAATCAACCGATCACTACGCCTGCAACTTCTGCTGAGAAGAAAGCAACAACCCCATTGAAAGATACAAAGCGCGAGGTGAAGGAAAGTTTCAGTTTCCTCAACAGCATCAAGCAATTCTTCGATGCGGAAGAAGAATAATAACGAATAAACTATCGCAATGGCGGTGCATAACAATGGAGTACATTGCGGTGCATCGCCATTTTGTTTTGAATAAACCCCAATAAGAATATGTCAACTTTAATTGATTTTGTGCTGCACATTGATGAGCACCTTATGGCCATGGTGGCCGATTATGGCACTTTGGTTTACGCCATTCTATTTCTGATTGTATTTGTAGAAACAGGTTTTATAGTGATGCCTTTGCTACCCGGTGATTCATTGCTTTTTGCCGCTGGCGCTATTGCTGCTGCTAGTGGTAATGTTGGATTGAATGTGTGGGTGCTCATGCCACTGCTCATTCTGGCCGCTTTGTGCGGTGATAATGTCAATTATTTTGTGGGACGTTTTTTCAGCGAGCAAATCAAACGACGCGAGCGCATTTTGTTTTTCAAGCGCGAATACATCACGCAGACGGAAGAGTTTTACGCGAAGTATGGAAGACAGGCCATCATTATGGCGCGCTTTGTTCCCATTGTGCGCACCATAGCGCCTTTCGTAGCCGGTGCAGGCAATATGCCATACCGCCGGTATATCACGGTGTGTATTCTTGGTGCGATATTGTGGGTTTTCGGAATTACCATGCTTGGCTATACGTGCGGTGGATTCGATATCGTGAAGAACAATTTCGAGCTCGTTGTATTCGGAATTATTGGTGTATCGGTATTGCCAATCATCATTGGTGTATTGCGCGCAAAACTCAAAAAGTCGTAATTCTTGACGCAAGCACCAACGCATATCAATCGCTACGGCCTCATCGGATATCCGCTGGTGCATTCGTTTTCGAAAGGATATTTTCAAGGAAAATTCGCCGAGTGGGGAAGGGGCGATTGTGTGTACGAGAATTTCTCGCTAAGCGATATTCAAGATTTTCCGGCATTGCTGGATGCACATCGCGACTTATGCGGATTAAACGTTACCATTCCGCACAAGGAAACGGTTATGCCGATGTTGAATGCCATTGATCCTGTTGCGGCAGAAGTGGGCGCTGTCAACTGCATTCGCATTGCAGATGGCATAACCACAGGCTTCAATACCGATGTCTTTGGTTTTGAGATGAGCATCAAGCCGTTTCTGGAAAATCAATACGAGCGTGCGCTTATACTGGGCACTGGCGGAGCATCGAAGGCTGTGGCCTATGTGCTGCGCAAGTGGGGTATTCCATTTCACTTTGTGAGCCGCACACCACAAGGCGACCAGGAGTTGGGCTATGACGTGTTGAAGCCGGAAGTGATGCATCATTTTCCGCTCATTATCAATACCACACCGCTCGGCACTTATCCAGATATTGATGCTTGTCCGTATTTGCCATATGAAGGCTTGACGGAAAAGCATTTTTTATACGACTTGATATACAATCCTGAGGAAACAACATTTCTTCGATTGGGTCGATTGAGCGGAGCCAAAACGATGAATGGTTATGCCATGCTCATCAAACAAGCCGAGCGCAGTTGGGAGATTTGGAATGAAATAAAGTGAAGGCATGCATTGCCTTAAAGAATAGTTTTGATTCATGTTTGGAATGAAAAGTAAATTCTCGCGCAATGTGATGGTGCTTACTACGGGCACTGCGCTGTCGCAGCTCATTCCATTTATTGTTCTACCCATACTACAGAAGTATTTCTATGGTCCGGCCGATTTTGCTTTGCTTGCTTCGTTTGTTTATTTCAGTGAAATGATAGGCGTAGTGAGCACACTCAAGTTGGAGTATGCTATCGTTGCTCAGCGCACACCGCAAGACGCGAGGGAAGTGGCCGTTACCGGATACCGTGTGGTATCCATCAGCACATTGTTTTCAATTGTTCTTGCTGTGATTTGCTTTCAATGGGATGTCATTCATGGATTGCATCAGTTGGGCACAAGTATTTTTTTGTTGCCGCTGGTAGTGCTTGCTATGGGGTCGATGCAGATCACTTCCTATTGGTTCAATGCGCGGCAGGAGTATCCGAAAATTGCCCAGGGTAAACTTGTGCAAACGGCAACGAGTGAAGGCGTAAAGCTTGCTTCTGGCTTGGCAGGATTGAATTTTACAGGATTGATTGTCGGTAGAGTTTTAGGATATGTGTCGGTGGCCGTCTTGCAGTGGAGACGCTTCGCCGCGCATGCAGTCGGAATAGAACGTCGGCATTTTTCCAAATGGGAAACCATCAAGCGACACAAGTCATACGTGCTGTTTACAACACCAAGCGTGTTTGTTGGTGCGCTCATCAATTTCCTCTACATCGAAATGTTTCTTGAGCATTTTGGCAGCGAAAGCGCCGGAATGGTGAGTGTGGCCATGACATACGTAGGAGCGGGATTGGGCATGGTGGCCGGATCTATATCGCAAGTGTTCTTCGGAACGATTTCGAACATACACAAGCGCAAAGAACTGGAGTCGTTGTATGTGCGTTTTTTGGGACGACTCTTACTGATGTCAGGCGTGATGACGGCGATGGTGTGGGTGTTCCCGGCATCTTGGATTGTCGGTGTTTTAGGTCCCGAGTGGAACGACCTCATCGTGTATTGCCGCGTCATCAGTGTTTGGCTTGGCGTGTGGTTCATTTCGTCGAGTTTGTCGTTTATCTATTTGCGATTGCAACGTCAGCACCTCATGCTCTTTATGGATGTGCTGCACGTGGTCATGATCTATGCAGGCTTTCATATCGGTCGCATAAGCTCCGGCACTGCGCTGGGTGCCTTGTGGGGATTTACGTGGGCGCAAGTGAGCTTTTATGTCATGGCTATTGTGCTCGCGATATATTTCATTCGAACTTCTAAATTGTTGCACGACGAATAATGGCGACAACCTCTATACCTCAAGAAGCAAGCACTGGGCTGTTGCGCATCACTCGCCATGGTAGAATCACTTCCGTGTTGGCATGGTTACTCGCGCTGTCATTTGCAGGCGGCTCCGACTTGTTGCCGGTAAATATCGGAGGTGCTACATTCTATCTCTTTCGATGGGCTGTGCTGTTGATTGCATTTTTGGGAATCTTGGATCTACTATCTGTTCGAGCATTTGCTTCGAGTTGGATAACTGCACTTTTTACTGTCATGGCTTTTTGGCTGCTTTGGGCGCTGATTCCGATTGCTACCATTACCGATTACCACGCATGGCAGAAGGATGTTTTCTTTCTCTTTATGGGTGCGTGCACCTTGCTATCCATTCATCACCTGCTTGCCTGTGGCAGAAGCAAGGAGTTGTTGCACGGATCCATGGCAGGATTGGCCGTGAATCTGATTCTCGGTATTGTGCAGATGCTCACTTCCATTCAACCTCAGAGCTCACATGCAAATGACCTCATTCAATATTCATCAGAGCATTTTGTGCGATTATCTCCGGTGGGCATGTTTGGCAATCCCAATCACTTTGCATTCTACTTGTGCATTCATTTGTTGCTCATGGTTTACTTCCGCCGCTCGATACGTCGCGAATTTTTCATCGGCGTGTTTGCAGTAGCGTCTTTGCTGTTGTTTATGACGTCGAGCAAAATTGCATTCATCGCTTGGGTAGTGATTACGATATACGCATTGCTGAGCGAGCGAAATCAGTTGTCGTTGTTATGGAGCCGTTACCGCATCGCCATCGCGGGTGGTTTGCTGTTGCTAATGGCTTTGTATTCGAGTATTGAATGGAAGAACACGCGCGAATTGGCTTTGGCGCATGAGCGTGAAATGGGCGCAGCCAAAGCAATCAAAGCGCAATCATCAGCTTCGCGCATGGCGATGTTTGTATGCGGAACTGAAGCAGTGAAATCTTCGAGTGGTCTTGGAATAGGCGCAGGCCAGTTTGCTTCATTTGTGAGCGATGGCAAGTGCAGCGCAGAAGCTGGCGGCATGACCAACGCTCATTCAGGTGTCATAGAAATTGGAGCTCAATATGGCGTTTTGATTCTTACTTTGATTGCGCTGTTGTACGGATATCTCATACTAATCCTTTATGGCACTTCTGCAGCACCTTGGTCGTGGTGTTACACGATTGCACTCGCGCTTTTGCAAATGGCAAATAGCTCTTTCCTCGCGTCACCGGTGAGTTGGGTGATGCTGGCATTGCCGATGTTTGTGCTATTCGATCAAAAACAGAAAGCATCCTGACTATGCATGTGCTGATTATCACCGATAGTTATCCCAATCCTTTTCGCAAGGCTATGGGTGTGTTCGTGAGCGATCAGGCCGAGGCCTTGGCGCAAGCCGGACATCAGGTGGGAGTGCTTGCATTGATTCCAATTTCTTGGAATGACATCAAACAAATTGGCATGCGTGGTTTGGGTGCATATGAACAGCACGAACACGGTGTGCATGTCAGTGGGTTGTGCTATGCACAATGGCCAAAAGTCTATAGTTATCCGATCTGGCGCAACGCACATTCGGGCAATACCATGATGCTGCGTTATGTGCAAACGCATGGACAACCGGATGTGTTGCATGTACATGGATTTCATTCCGGAAAATTGGCCATGCGTATTAGCAAAAAATACCAACTGCCAGTAGTAGTGACCGAACACAATTCACGTTTTATGGCGCATACGCTCGATGCAAAGCGATTGCGTTTTGCATTGCAGTTTTTTCAGCAGGCGGATGAGCGCATAGCTGTAAGCGAAGCATTTCGAAAGGCACTTGAGTCAAAATCCAAGGTTCCGTTTCAGGTTATTCCGAATGCAGTGAATACAGAAGTGTTCAAGCCAGCAGCCCCATCATCGGATTTTATATTTCTTTCAGCAGGAAATTTTACGAGCAATAAAAATCAACGCTTGCAAATTGATGCGTTTCATGCCGTGTGCGATCAGATGCCGGGAGCTCAGTTGTGGCTGGCCGGTGATGGTGAGCAACTCGCCACATGCAAGACACATGTCCAACAACTTGGAATTTATGCGAAGGTTCGCTTTCTCGGTCAATTGAATCGTGAAGAGATCGTCAAGCGCATGCAACAGGCTTCCGTTTTTTTAATCAGCAGCAATCACGAAACGTTTGGTGTTGTGGCCATTGAAGCTATGGCGTGCGGTCTTCATGTGATTGCTACACCATGCGGAGGCCCTGAGGACACAGTGCGTTTGTGCGGCGAAATTGCGAAAGGTGAAGTAGCTGCATATAGCGCCGCCATGTTTCGCGCGTTTCAGAATCGATTACAGCACAACCCTGATGCTGTGCGCGCTGTGTGTGAAGCGCGTTTTAGCTATCAGGCCGTTGCTCGCCAACTCACCGAACTATATTCGCGTGTGATATCAGAGTCATGAGTTCATCAACTGCCATACGCGTATGTCATTTCTCGTCGGTTCATCCATGGGCCGACATTCGCATTTTTCACAAGGAATGTGTTTCCTTGGCGCAATCGGGAATGGATGTTACGCTCATCGCTGTGGGCGAGAACAATGATGAATTCAGTGAATATGGCGTGAAGGTCGTATCCATGGCGAATGCCTTTCGAGGACGCATCAGCAGAGCGACTAATTTCGCTCGTCAGGTAGCAGAAAGAGCTCTGGATTTGGATGCCGATGTGTATCATTTTCACGATCCTGAATTGCTGCGATTTGTGCCGTTGTTTGTTGAACGAGGTAAGAAAATCATTTACGATGTGCACGAGGATTTACCTCGTCAAATCATGACCAAGCAATGGATACCCGCGTTGTTTCGCGGCATTTTATCGCGTTTGGTTGAAACCTGGGAAAGCTCTGCTGCACGCAAGGCGACAGCAATTGTTGCTGCTACACCTTTGATTCGCGATCGTTTTTTACAGGTGAACAATCAAGTGGAGTGCATCTTCAACGCGCCGCTGCTCCGCGAGTTCAATTGGGATGTGCAGCCGAATTATACATCGCGCAGACTCATCTACATCGGTCTCATTTCGCGCAAGCGAGGTATTATAGAATTGCTGCATGCACTCGAGCACATCGATGGACGCTTGCACTTGGCCGGAAGGTTTGAAGATGATTCTTTGAAGCAGCTTTGCACACAACTGCCCGGATGGAGCAAGGTCGATTATCATGGAGTGGTAGGCCGCGCAGAGATAGCCAAGCTCTTAAGCGAATCCGCTTTGGGAATGGTGACATTGCACCCTACGCTCAGCTATATGGATTCCTACCCCATCAAGATGTTTGAATACATGGGCGCGGGATTGCCTGTATTGGCCTCTGATTTTCCCCTCTGGCGATCGATGGTAGTGGATGAGCATACCGGCATTTGTGTGGATCCGATGGACGTGCACATGATTGCGCGCATAGCCAATGAATTGCTTTCCGATGCGCATGCCGCAGAAGCTATGGGCGAGCGGGGAAGAGCATACGTGAAGTCGAAGTTCAACTGGGAAGCGGAAGCATCGAAACTGATTTCATTCTATCACCGAATTGCGAATTGATGCAGCGAGTAAAAGTGGTCATACCGTGTCGCAACGAATCTGCATACATCGGAAGATGCATCGATTCATTGCTGCAATCGAATCTCAGCGATATTAATCTCGCAATTGCTGTCGTTGACGGCATGAGCGATGACGGCACACGAGATATTGTTGCTCGCTATGCGGCAGGGCATGCAGCTGTTCAGTTGGTAGATAATGTGCAACGCACAACACCTTTCGCACTCAACTTGGGTTTGCGCACAATGGATTATGACGTTGGAATAATTCTCGGAGCGCATGCCGAAGTGGAGCAAGATTTCATCGCTGAAAATTTGCGAGTTTTGCGCGAGCATCCCGAAGTGGGTTGCTCAGGTGGCATCATCACTAACGTTCATGAAAACGAGCTTTCACAAGTAATCTCAATGGCCATGGCCTCTCCTTTTGGAGTGGGCAATGCGTATTTCCGCACGGGAGGAAAATCGGGATATGTCGATACCGTTGCCTTTGGTGCATATCGCCGCGAGGTGTTCGAGCAATGCGGATTATTTGATGAAGAACTCATCCGCAATCAAGACGATGAGTTCAACTATCGAGTATTGCAACACGGTTTCAAGATTTATCTCGAGCCCTCGATACGTTCGAATTATTTCGTTCGCGGATCATTCACAAAACTCTACAAGCAGTATTTTCAATACGGCTACTGGAAAGTGTTCGTGAATAAAAAGCACCGCGCTATAACGAGCCTGCGCCAACTCGCGCCTCCGCTTTGGATGTTGTTTGTGCTGCTCGGTTGGGTCGGATTTTTCATTCATCCTTATCTCGGTTACGCATACATTGGGTTGGTTACGCTGTATTTGGGAATTGCGAAATGGGTGGCTTACAGATCGAGTCGTTTTCATTTTAAGCTGATGCTAAAATTGCTTTGGTGCTATTGCATTCTGCATGCGTCGTATGGGTTGGGATATCTGAATGGGATATTGCATTTCTATGTGCTTTCACGCAAACCGAGCAACAGCAGTGCAGCGCTAACGCGTTAGTGAGTTGTTGATTTTTGTGCGCTATACTTGCGCTATGCGTTATCTGTTAACCATCTTCCTGCTCATCTTCATCGTGTCTTCTGCCGTTTCTCAGAAGGCAGTTGTTATACAAGCTGAAGCATCAAATCCGTTGCAACATGTCACAACGTTGGATGCACAGTGGCGCGTGCGTGAATTTGAACATCGTATGTCGCGCAATGGCAGTTGGATCGAAGCGCGTGTGCCCGGTTGCGTGCATACCGATTTGATTCGCGCCGGGCGCATCGATCATCCATTTTACGGCACCAATGAAAATGATTGTCAGTGGGTAGGTGAGCGCGACTGGCAATACGAGACTTTGCCTTTTGATGTGCCTGATTCCATTTTCAACAAAACAGTAATACAGTGGAAGTTTCATGGCTTGGATACATACGCGCGGGTAGAGTTGAATGGCGTGAATATTTTGGAGTCCGACAATGCGCATCGGTCATGGGTTGTTGAAGTGAAGCCACATCTGATTAAGAGTGGCAACGTATTGCGCATCACGTTTACATCTGCTGTAAAACGAGCACAGGAATTACTGGTCGCGGTGCCCTATCCACTTCCGGGAGATTCACTGCGCTCGGTCGTGCGCAAGCCGCAATTTCATTTTGGATGGGATTGGGGGCCGAAGCTCATCACGTGTGGAATCACGCGCCACATAGAGTGGGTGGCAAGTGATGAAGCACGCTTGGCTGATTATTACTTCAAGCAATCAGAAGTTAACGAGCAACTCGCGGAAATGCAATTTAAGGCGCATGTCATTGCTGCTAAGAGCGACACGTTGGTAGTGCGTGTGAAAGGTAAAACATCAGGTGGCACATGGTCGGAAGAGTTCTTTGCAGTCGAAGGCAGCAATGATGTGTTTTTTCCCATCCGCATTCATACACCACAATTGTGGTGGTGCAATGGTCAGGGTCGATCCAATTTGTATGCTTTCGAAATCGAAGTGTTGAAAAATGGCAAGGTTATCCAACACACAGAAGAGTTGATTGGATTGCGTGATTTGCGTTTGATCACTGAGCGCGATTCCATCGGTGAATCATTCTATTTTCAACTCAACGGACAGCCTGTGTTTGTGAAGGGCGCCAACTACATTCCAATCCGCTACTTTCCGGGTGAAGCCACATACGACGATTACTTAAAACTGATTTGGCAATGCAAGGACGCCGGCATCAACATGCTGCGTGTATGGGGTGGTGGCCTGTATGAAGAGGAGGTGTTTTATGATTTGTGCGATCAGTATGGCATCATGATATGGCAGGACTTCATGTATGCCTGCAGCATGTATCCGGGCAATCAAACGTTTTTAGACAATGTGAAATCAGAGGCTGTTGAGCAAACACAGCGGTTGCGAAATCATCCTTGCATAGCGCTCTGGTGTGGTAACAATGAGAATGCGGAAGGCTGGGAGCGATGGGGGTGGAAGGCGGGTTTGACGCAGCCGCAAGTTGATAGCGTACAGCAAGCTTACGACCGCTTATTCAAGAAAATTCTTCCCGAAGCAGTGTCGCAAAATACCACAACGCGGTATTGGGAAAGTTCGCCGCGCTGGGGCCGAGGCGACGCTCGCAGTATCAATGAAGGTGATTCGCATTATTGGGGACTGTGGCACGATGGCGAACCATTCGAAGTACTGCAAACCAAGGTTCCTCGCTTCATGAGTGAGTTCGGAATGCAGAGTTATCCCTCTCAAGAAGTCATTGAGGAAATGTTGGAGGAAGAGGAAGTGAGTATTTCCGATGAAGGCATTGTGCAACATCAAAAACACAGTCGCGGTTTTGCATTGATGGATCAATACATGAACAATTGGTATCCGCCTGTGAGTCGGGATGAAGTCGAGTTGTATGGAATGATGACACAGGCTGTGCAAGCGGAAGGCATGGCTATGGGCATTGAAGCGCAACGCAGAGCGATGCCTCGTTGTATGGGTACCATGTACTGGCAACTCAACGATGTATGGCCTTCATTTAGCTGGAGCAGCATCGACTACAAGGGTGCACCCAAATTGATGTATGACTATGTGAAGACTGTATACGCTCCGCAATTAATTTCAACCACTATGGATGGTGATGAGTTGCAGATTTGGTGGATTTCTGATACGCGTATTGATTCCGATTCGATGCAGTTGGATTACGCGATTTACGATGGAAGCACGTTTAAGGGAGAACCCAATCCACAGATACGAAGTACAAATGAAGCACTGTATCAATCGCCAGTATTGGGTTGTCGCATTGGTTATGGCGCTATGCAAGTGCACAGCATCGCGCTGGAAGATTTGGGAATCGACTCACCGGAGAATTTAATCATTGAAGCTCGCATCAGTTATCCCGGACAGGCAAATCCGCAGTACAAGCGCATTCAAAAGTTGATTGCAAAGAGCAGTAAGGCTATAATTCCATATCGAGTCAACTATAAATCATTCGATCCGAAAACGCGCAACACCACCGACAGTTCTACAATTCTATTTAAAGCGGCGTACTAATTATTCGGTAATCACCACATCGTGTTTGATGACGGTTTCACCTTGTTGCTTGAGTTGAAGGTCAATCGTTTTTTCTGATTTGAAATCATCCAAGGTCACAACAATAGTATATGACGCATTGCCTGGAAGATTCAACTTTGCACGACCGATTTCGTCGGTTTGTACTGAAATAATAGCCTTACCGGTAGATGTATAGCGCGCTTCAACAGTAGCCTTCTTCACGGGTTCACCTGCAACATTGGTGCACGTTACGAGTATTTGTCCGGCCGTTCGCGCATCATATCCTTCAGAAAGCATGTCGTACTTGCTTACATCGATGCGGTAGATGTCGCGCTCACCAAAGCTGTCCTCATACTCCGCGGCAATCATGAGCGACTTGTTGTCTTTGGTCAACGAGAATGTAGACTCTTCATTCACGGTGTTGATTGGGTATCCCAGATTCATCGGTACGCTCCAAGCACCGTTCACGAATTCAGTTTTGAAAATGTCGTAGCTGCCCATCGTTTGATGTCCGTTGCTCGCGAAGAAAAGTGTCTTGCCATTCGGATGAATGAACACGAATTTTTCATCGAGATCGGTATTCACAACTTCACCCAAGTTTTTCGGATTCGACCAGTGTTCACCTTTTTTGGTGGAAACGTAAATGTCGCCCTGGCCTTCGCCTTCTGGGCGTTCACTCACGAAGTAAACCGTGTTGCCATCGGCGGTCATGGATATGGATCCTTCGAAGTACGATGTGTTGATGGGGCGAGGCATTTTTTGAGCAGCTGTCCATTCTTTCGTGCTAGGGCGATACTCGCTGTAATAGATGTCGCCCGTGCTCGACACTGTGTTTTTGTAAACATACATGCCACTGCCCGATGGGAAAATGCTAAGCACCGCATCGTAAGTTTCGGTATTTAAATCGCCTTCAACCGCTGTGCTTTGCGACCAGCTGCTTGTGGCTTCGTCATACTCGCTGTAGTAAATGTCTTCGAAATATTTGTAGTCGCCTTGTTCATCCATGCGGCCACCTTTGGTGTCGTTGCGACGCGCAGTAAACACGAGCAATTTACCATCGGCGGAAATACTCGGCGTATAGTCGTCGTAGCGGGAATTGATGAGGTTGCCCATGTTTTCTATCGTCACCTGTACAGGCTTTTTCATCATCTCTTTGGCATACAAACATTGGTCGCGATACTGCACGGCCAATTCGTATTCGTAAGTGCTTGGTTTTTCTTGCGCCAGAAAAGCTTGGAAGGCCGCAATTGCTTCATCGAGCT
>CANHPZ010000010.1 GCA_947462725.1 Flavobacteriales bacterium | reverse complement strand
TGCAATTCAACAAGAGCTGCTTTCTCTTTCACGAGTTTCAGGAAGTCTTTTGCCGCGAGTGGTTCCAAGCCTTTGTGCTTGCGCATTTCACCGACAGCTGCTTTCAAGAAGTTCATGTTGCTCACTCCCGGTATTTCTACGGGATATTGAAACGCGAGGAATAGTCCTTCGCGTGCGCGCACTTCGGCGGGCATCTCGAGCAGGTCTTTGCCGTTGAAGGTAACACTGCCTCCTGTTACTTCATAGTCCTCGCGACCGGCGAGCACCGACGCGAGAGTACTCTTGCCGGAGCCGTTAGGCCCCATGATGGCGTGCACTTCGCCGGGCTTCACGTCGAGGGTGAGTCCGCGGAGGATTTCTTTTTCTTCGATGGAGGCGCGGAGGTTATTGATGGAGATCATTTTCTGTAGTTGAAGGTTGAATGTTGAATGTTGAAAGTTCTGTTATATCAGGTTCTGTGTGGTATACAACAGTTTCATCTGTAGTTGAAGGTTCAAGGTTGAAAGTTTTGTTGCATCAAGTACGATGTGGTAGGCTATTGCCTCCTCTCTGGCTGATGAATTTGTTTTATTGGGGGTGGAGTATGAATTGCGTTTTGTTGTGTTCGACTGCTCGAGGTATTGGATGAAAGAAGCGAGTTGTTTTGAGATAGCAGTTGATTTTTCGGTTAGTTCATTGTACTGTTCGTTTGAAATGAAGTTGTCATCGAGTAAGGCAACTAAATGGCTGCGCAGTTCGCCGTTGGAACCTTTGGCGATGAATAAAAATTGAATGAATTCTTTGGTAGTTGATCGTTCAAAGCCTTCGGCAATATTGGCCATCACAGAAAGTGCGGCGCGAAGTATTTGGCTGCGCAATTCATATTCGTGTTTGAATTGACTGCCGCACATTATGGCACTCAGCTCAGAGCGCAATGCTCTCGCCGCCTGCCAAACTTTTAAATCTTCGAACCTCTGAACAGTAGCCATGTCTAAATTTTTAAAACCTCACCTCGATACAACAGAACCTTCAACCTTCAACTTTCAACCAAATCATCCAACGCTTCCTTCCAGCGATATCGCCAACAACTTCTGCGCTTCCACGGCAAACTCCATGGGCAGCTTGTTCAGTACTTCTTTCGCGTAGCCGTTCACAATCATCGAAATGGCTTGTTCTGTATCCAATCCGCGTTGCAGACAATAGAAGATTTGGTCTTCGCCAATTTTCGACGTGGTGGCTTCATGTTCCACCTTGGCCGTTTTGTTTTTTACTTCGATGTATGGAAACGTATGCGCACCGCAACGATCACTCATCAGCAGTGAATCGCATTGCGAAAAGTTGCGCGCGTTCGTTGCGTTCTTATTGATCTGCACCAAACCACGGTAACTGTTTTGGCTGTGTCCCGCGCTGATGCCTTTAGAAATGATGGTGCTCTTGGTATTGCGACCCAGGTGAATCATCTTCGTTCCGGTATCGGCTTGCTGATAATTATTGGTCACAGCAACGGAGTAAAACTCACCCACGCTGTTGTCGCCTTTCAGAACGCACGATGGATATTTCCATGTCACTGCGCTTCCTGTTTCAACTTGTGTCCAGCTGATTTTTGAATTTACACCTTCGCACATCCCGCGCTTGGTAACGAAGTTGAACACTCCGCCTTTGCCTTCTTTATCGCCGGGATACCAGTTCTGCACCGTGCTGTATTTGATCTCGGCATTGTCCATTGCGATGAGTTCCACTACAGCAGCGTGCAATTGATTCTCATCGCGCTGCGGTGCTGTGCATCCTTCGAGATAGCTCACATAGCTTTCGCTGTCTGCTACTACCAGCGTGCGTTCGAATTGTCCGGTACCACCTTCGTTTATTCGGAAGTAAGTGGAGAGTTCCATCGGACAGCGCACACCTTTTGGGATATAGCAAAATGAACCATCGGTGAAAACCGCTGAGTTGAGTGCAGCGTAAAAATTATCGGTACGCGGTACAATGGTACCGATGTATTTGCGAACGAGCTCGGGATGTTCTTTGATGGCTTCGCTCATCGAGCAGAAGATGATACCAAGCTCACCGAGTTTTTCCTTGAAAGAGGTAGCGACGGAAACAGAGTCCATCACAAAATCAACAGCAACACCACTCAATCGCTTTTGCTCTTCGAGTGAAATGCCAAGCTTCTCCATCGTTCTGCGCATTTCCGGATCGAGCTCATCCAGTGAGTTCAATATCTTTTTCTGCTTCGGTGCTGCGTAATAGGAAATGGCTTGAAAATCGGGCTTCGTGTACTTCACGTGCGCCCACTCCGGTTCAGTCATTTTTTGCCAGATGGCAAAAGCTTCCAGGCGCCATTGCAGCAGCCATTCAGGTTCGTCTTTTTTCTTTGAAATCAGACGAATAATATCTTCATTCAAACCGGCCGGAGCCTTGTCTGATTCTATGTTGGTGGTAAATCCGAATTCGTAATCCTTCGATGTTACACTTTCGAGCAACTCATCTCCTTCGTAGGCCATATCCTTTTGTGTTGCGTTGGTTTAAATCGAAAAGCTTTCACCGCATCCGCATGTGCGACTTGCATTAGGGTTTTTGAAAACAAAGCCTTTGCCGTTCAGCCCGCCCGTGTACTCGAGTTCGGTGCCTACCAGGTAAAGAAAACTCTTGCGGTCAACAACTACTTTCACGCCGTTGTCTTCGAAAATCTGGTCGCCTTCCTTCATCTCATGATCAAATTTCAACTGATACATGAGTCCGCTGCAACCGCCGCCATCCACGCCGACGCGAACGAACGAGCCTTCAGGATGGTTTTCCGATTGAAGCAATTTCTCAACTTGCTGCTTGGCGCTTTCTGCTACTTTAATCATCTTTTTTCTTTTTAATAACCGTCTGTAAGCCTTAACAGTTCAATCATTGAGTTTCTATTTAGATTATTTCTAAATAAAAATTCAGGGACACAAAAATACCTCAAACAAGGTAGTCGCGCCAAATGTTTTCGCATGATGACTTTGTTATTGGAATCTTATTCCCTGTAGCGATTACACAGAGTGCTCGTCTGAACTGCAATGCGTGAAGCTACCTCAAGGAAATCCGGCATAAAGATTCCATTTTGGAATAAAGTGAAGCGGCAACCCAACGAAAGATTTGATGCGTCGAACACGCCCTGTCCGACCTAACAAAAACAGTAGATCATAATGAAACAAAAACATTTCATTCGTCCGGGTATCATTGCCGCAGCCACACTCGGCATTACCATCTTAGGCATTCATGCTTGCAGTAAGAATGATGATTGGCCTTGCAACGAAGGCCGCGTTAAATGCTTGCGGGTTGTTGAGCAATCCACTGGGGTACCTGTGGTTGGCGCGCAAGTTTTTCTAGTACAGAAGACAATGAATAGCGTGCCTCAGGCTGCCTACAATCTCGTCACAGATAATTATGGAAATGTGGAATGGGATTGCAGTTGGGCCATTACCGATGTGTGCGCTGAGGCTGGCGATGGCTATTGGGATGCCTGTGGGTCAGGCTATGCGCTCAACGACGATTTTTTGGCGGATGGTTATTACGAGCTCCGTCCGAAAGCGTTTGTCCGCATGAACCTCATCGACACATTGCCGCTCAATCCAGAACTCCGTGTAGTGGCATTTAGCGATTACGGCGACACCTACGAACCTGAAGGACTTGTGCCCCAAGGTTACTACGGCCATTTGGGTGTTGTGGGTGGCGTCAATTCCATTCTCCGCGTGAAGCGTTTTGCCAATGGCGATGATTTCATTTCGAGCGACATGCTTGAGGTGCAAGTGCCGCCAGGGGATACGCTTGAACTGACCTATTCCTATTGAATTATCGCTTTTCTCATCTGAAGAGCACTCACACTAAAATCCAATTCATATGATGAACTTCCGCATAGGGCGCAAAGTCGCCTACACCTTGCTGTGCCTGTTTCAGACAGCATTCATGAACGCACAATTGCGCGTTCCATTTACCGAACTCGATGCATCTGTAGTAGGGCATGGGTTCTTTTTCCCCCAATCGCACAATACGGTGAAGGATCCTGATCCGTATAGCGACCAACATATACTAACCGCTTCGCAGTGTGCTTCCTTGTTCATGTCATTTGGCCGCGCATGTTTGGACTCCACCCACGTCTTAGCCGATTTCTCGGGCTTTCGCGAGCATAAGGACAATGTTGCGCACAGCGAAGGGTGTTGGTCGATGGCACTATTGGATATCAAGTATGTTGATTTTCGAGCAGACGCGCTGCAGGCTGGATTGGTGTATCGCTCGGATGGAAACTTTCAACACAATGAAGGATGTGCCGCCTCTCCATGCTTGTCGAAAGACGCGCTGGTATTGTGGGTTGACGCACCACACATAGCAGCAAGAGCCTATAGGTTCAAGATGCCTGCCGCTGCAAGTATCAGCAATTACGAATCAATACCGCAAAGTGTACTCATCGATTTTGATGATGGCTTGGGTTGGCGCGTGCTTTTAGCAGAGCAGATGTATGATGTGGATTACAGCGATGAGTTGCGCGATCGCGTTGTGCGATGTGAGGTCCGCAGAGACGGCTATGCTGTAAAGCGTTCATCGTGCATGTTGCGCTCTGCATCAGAACTCGATCCCTGCTCAACTACTACATTTCCTTATCCTGATTTTGCTCCTTGGACATCCGATGAAGCACACCCCTGGGACTTGCAAGTGAATACAGATGAGGGCACGGTGAAGGGGCGCGCATACACTTTGCTCAGCACGGATGGCGTTTTCGACAAGCCTTTTGTTTTTGTGGAAGGTATCGACTTTGGACTTGATCGCGATGGTCATCCCATTCACGAAGAGCACCGGCATGGCACATTTGGGTGGTGCGAATTCACAAGCGGATTTCAGGATCCGGATGTAACGGATGATTTGGTATACGGTTATGACGACTTGCATCTGATGCCTGAATTGCTGCAACAAATTCGTGACTATGGATATGACATTGTTCTCGTTGATTTTCATGATGGAGCTGCCGCATTGCAACAGAATGCCGCATTGGTTGAGGAGGTTATTCGTTTATGCAACGAATACAAATTGGCCAACAATGCTTTAGTAGTTTCAGGGGCAAGCATGGGCGGCGTGATTACACGCTACGCGCTACGCCATATGGAGTTGAATGGCGAAGATCACTGCGTGCGTTTGTGGGTGTCGTTTGATGCACCTCACGTTGGTGCTCATATTCCGCGGGCTTTGCAGGAATCGATCAAGTTTAATTTGGAGCACGGTCAGGAGCAGGCGCAGTTATTTCGTGATCGTTACTTGCTTCGCCCTGCAGCGCGACAAATGTTGGACGTGCAAGTCTTCAGTGGGTTAAATGAATATGACGATTGGTATGGACAGTTGAACGAGATGGGATACCCGCAGAACTGTCGAACGATCGCAATTTCGAATGGACTGGCCAACGGTTATGGATTGCATTATGCCGATGAACGGATGCTTGATTGGGATTGTGATGCAGCTGGAATGGTATTCGAAAAGCAATACCTCTACCATGAAGGAGGTGATGCGTATAATGCGTTGAGCTTAAATAATTTTTATGTGCTAGGCGATTTTCGCACGACGCTAGCTGGAATGGAAGCGGTTGGCGATGAAGTCTATTTTTGGTTCGGAGGCTTATTGATCGGCGCATTGGACGTTGTCGACATTGATCACGACATGGTAATGACACCGGCCGGCACCATCAACCGTGATTACGCGCCGGGCGGGAAACGCAACACGCTGCAAACATTGGCCGCAGCTATTAATCAAGGCGTGCATGAATTCGAGGAAAATTGGAATGTCGATTTTCTATGCGATGATGTTTTCCCTTCCGACTACAACCGGGATCACGCATTTGTGTTGAGTGGAAGTGCTGTCGGTATTGCGCTCGACAATCCGTATCAGAACCTTGAGCAATACATGGATGAGCACGCGGAGGAGAATTACTTCGACCGTGTGCTCTTCGCACAAGATCATAACGAGAATCACACGGAATTGACACCCACGAACCTTGCATTTATTGCCGATGAGGTGTTAGGCTTTGACCGCACTCCACTGGATACCGCGCTAACCACACAATCGTTGAATGGCGGTGTTTTCAATTATGGACGACCCGAGTATGGTTATCTCCAAAGCACTCATGTGCATAGTGGAGGCAGGTTATTGGTGAATGCATTTTTACCAACGCATTTTGATGAAACCGGGGATTATATCAGCACAGATAATCACTTCGAACTCTCTACATTGGGATGCACACCGGCTGTTGTATTGATTGATCACGAAGGGTTTTTTGAAATTGGTGATCAAGCTGCGGAGTATCGCACGGGGCAATTGACATTGAATCGCGATAGTCGAATGGTTATCGGGAACCAGGGCACGCTGCGCATTTTTGAAGGAAGCAGCTTGGTGGTGGAAGAAGGCGCAACGCTTGAGGTGATGCCGGGAGGATCTGTCGAGGTGTTCAATGGAAGCATAATCATTCATGCGGGAGCTAACGTGCATTTTATGAATAGCTCAAATACCATGGTCAATCATGAAATCACCTTATCTGGTTCTGATGCTCGATTGTTTTTTGACGGCGGTGAATTGCATTTGGATGACTGGGTAACCTTGTCGATGAGTCAACAACCGGAGACTAACGGCTGCATTGAAGTAGCGCAGGGCACAGAAAATGTGCTGCACATGGAGTCGAATTCTAAATTCAAATGGGCGGGAAAGTCCAACGACAATGTGATTCTGCGCCTCAATAACGGCGCTCATTTCCAAAACGCGAATTGGACGTTGGGCGAAATTCATCTGTCACACGGAAAGGTAGATCTTACCTACAATGGTGCTTTGTATACCGATGCGAGTTTATCGGCAACGGATGTTCACTTCTTCGCCAGCGATCAATGGGAAACAACCTCGACAGAGGTTTGGGTTTGGTTCAATACGTGCGCATTCGATTCATGCATTTTTGAGCATGTCCGGCTGCATAATCAGAGTGGAAAAACACGATTGACTCACTGCGAATTTTTAGGAATTGACGCCGGATTCTTCGCCTATGAAGGACGATATTCCGCAGATGCTTGCTTCTTTGATGGTAACGGAATTGAAAGCAATGAACTGCAACTTCCATCGAGTATAAAGCAGTCCGTATTCATAAACAACGCTCACGTGCGCGATTGGAGTAATACGTCGTTGAATGTAGAGGAATGCGATTTTTCCAATGGCTCTGTTCCTTGTATCGAGAAGTTTGATGGAGGAATCAACTTGCGATGCAATATGATTCACAGCACTCAAGGAATAGTTGCTCATGACGCATGGGTGAACATGAGTTCGTCAGATGGTTCGGGCTACAATGTTTTTGATGACGTGCCGGTATGCGTAGAGTTGGATCATGCATCAGACTTGATGCTTATAAAGGGATTCAATAATTTCTCTGGATATACTGAGAAGATATTTTCAGGCACAATCGATAGCATGTGTATAGCCGACGATGATTGTGCAATGCACTGGGATGCGCAATACAACATGTGGGGAATGCTCGGTGCGAGCAATCAATTGTCGACATGCGAAGGGTTGCTTTTTCCAACATCCGACATGTTTGATGTCGTTGCAACTGGAGCCGCAAATTGTTCTGGCTATGAGATGGATGGTGGTTGTCAAATTTGGTTCTCAGATGAATCTCCTTGGTACAACAAAGAATGCCCCGCCGGGCTCTACTTTGATCGTCAAACAGTAGATCATGAATTGATCAGCGATGAAATTCCTTGGCGGATTATTGGAGCGGAGCAAGGCCTGTTGATCAGCGGCAAACAAGCGTGTGTGCGATGCTCCGTGTTTGATTGCAGCGGCAGGCTATTGCTGAACGATGATAATGTATGTGTGCAGTCAGCATCTGCGGAATGGTTATTCAATGAAAAACTTTCGTCGGGTATTTACTTCATCCGCATTCATGATTCGCACGATAGCTATTGCGCTAAAGTCGTAATCCCGTAAAATATTTGGTTGGTTAGGTTTGGCAAGTGGGGGTGTTCAGCGCGCCATAACGTTGGCTGCTGATCATCCCTGCTTTGTCAGCTTCCGATTACTGTTCCGAAATACTTGGATATTTCAGCGCGAGCTTTATCAAGCATAATTTTCTCCTGAAGTAGAGCATCATATTTTTCATCATCACCAACAGCCGCTTCAAGCTCTTTGCTGAGGTCAATTATGATGCGCTGAACACGTTTGAGCTTCAGTCTGAAGATACAATCCTTGGCGGCTTTCCGCAGGTGCATATCTTCAGTTTCGGGATAGATAAAGTGCCTTTGCCAATTTTCACTTAGCGCGTATGGGCTGATGAGTATGGCTGACGATTCTCCTGATATCGTTTGATCTTGATGCTGCGTGAAGTTGGTGGCTTGAGGAAAAACTTCTTTAGCAATGAGCTCAACATATTCCTTGTAAATGTTGCTGTAGACTGCAGACTCCAGCGTGATTTCATCAGATTCTAAATTGCTGATGATGTATTCGGCCACCGATACTTGGTGTTTCTCTTCGTGGCCATCCTCATTGATGAGGCTGATTTCAATTGGCTGTTCGCCATAATGGAGCAAGATGCGGATGAGGTCTTTTTCCTGGTGCTGAATGGAAAAATCTTCAGCCACGCCTTCCGGTATTCCATCGGCAGGAAGATCATCAAACAATGGAACCTCATTCGGGACATCTGCTTTCTTTTCTTTCTTGAAATTCGTGACGAGCACCTTGTTCAATTCCGTCATCAAAACGGCCTCGCTCATGCCCATGAGACGACTGCATTCCTGCACATACACGCTGCGCGAGATGCCATCAGGAATGAGTGCTATGCTCTCGACAATACCGCGAATGAGAGCAGCTTTTTTTACAGGGTCATTACCCGCATCTTCAAGCAGAAGCGATGTCTTGAAGGAAATGAAATCGCGTGCGTTCTTGGCGATGAACTCTTGAATTTCTTCAGAGCTGTGCTTGCGCGAATAACTATCGGGATCGTCACCATCGGGGAAGAGGAGCACACGCACGTTCATGCCCTCTTTCAAGATCATATCTATTCCACGAAACGAAGCCTTGATACCTGCGCTGTCGCCATCATACAGAATGGTGATGTTGGGTGTATAGCGACGAATGAGACGAATCTGTCCTTCGGTAAGCGAAGTTCCACTGCTTGAAACTACATTTTCGACACCTGCTTGGTGCATGCTGATCACGTCGGTGTAGCCTTCTACCAAGTAGCACATGTCGTGCTTCACGATGCTGTTCTTGGCCAAATGCAATCCGTAAAGCACGTTGCTCTTCACATACAATTCGCTCTCTGGCGAGTTGAAGTACTTGGCAATGTCTTTTTCGGCTTTCAGCGTGCGCCCACCGAAGGCAATCACTTTTCCGCTGATGTTGTGAATGGGAAACATCACACGTCCGCGGAAGAAGTCGTAGATCTTTCCATCACGCTCACGCGTAAGTCCTGCCTTAACGAGATAATCAAGCTGATACTTCTGCTCGAGCGCTGCCTGCGTCATGGCATCCCATTTATCGGGACAATAACCCAATTGAAATTTGCGAATGGTATCGTCTCGAAATCCGCGCTCTTGGAAATAGGAAAGTCCAATGGCCTTTCCTTCTTCGCTATCGTGCATCTGCTCTTGAAAATACCGTGCGGCAAATTCAGTAACTACACTGAGTTGCTCGCGCTCGCTTTTTTCTTGCAGCTGTTCATCGCTCTGCTGATCTTCCTCAATATCGATTTGATATTTCCCGGCAAGCCAGCGCAGTGCTTCCGGGTAACTCAGTTTCTCATGCTGCATGAGGAAGTCGATGACATTGCCGCCCTTTCCGGAAGAGAAATCCTTGTAGATGCCTTTGGCTGGAACTACGAAAAACGAAGGTGTTTTCTCGTTGGCAAAGGGCGAAAGACCTTTATAGGCCGAACCACTGCGCTTCAAATGCACAAACTCGCCAACCACTTCTTCGATGATGGCGACTTGATAAATTTTGTCGATGGTGGCTCTGCTGATCACTGGAGTAATCTGAAAATCGGGAGGGTAAAGTTAATCCAAGCCGAAGCTGTAAGTTACACCGAGATACTCAGAGATTTTTTATTTTTTGAGGACACGGAGCGCAATGGGCTATTCTCGATGGAAATTAAAAACTCAGCGCATCTCAAATACTCCGTGAAGCTATGCCTAACAAATCTGAATTACTCCGCACGCAGCGCCGACTCAATGGTATTGGTCAACTCCACAAACGCCGCCACCCCCAGCTGCTCCGGGCGCTTATTCCAGACGTCTGATGAGGTATCGACCTTACTCTGTAGCATGCTTTTGAGTGAATTTCGCAGTGTTTTGCGTCGTTGATTGAATGATGTTTTCACGACTTGCTTGAATAGCTTCGGATCACAGCCCAACTCAACACCAAACTTACGTCGCATGCGAATCACACCGCTTTTCACTTTCGGAGGCGGTATGAATTCATTTTCATCTACCGTAAACAAATACTCGATGTCGTAGTACGCTTGAGCCAATACCGAGATGATGCCGTAGTCTTTATTTCCGGGACCGCTGGCAAAACGCTGCGCTACTTCGCGCTGAAACATACCCACGAGCTCAGGTACTTGATCCATGTGATCGAGAACTTTGAAAACAATTTGCGATGAAATGTTGTATGGGAAGTTTCCAACCACAGCAATGTTTTCAGCAAACATTTTATCCAGTGGCATGCGCAAAAAATCTTCTTCATAGATGCGGCCACGCAGCGCAGGAAAGTGCACGTTGAGGTAATCGACACTCTCACGATCAATCTCTACGGCGTGTGTTACAAATTCTGGTCGTGCGAGTAGATACTGCGTCAATGCGCCCATGCCTGGACCAATTTCAAGTACGGTTTCGTATTCACCGTGCAAGGTGATGGCTTGGGCAATGCGCTCGCAAATCTCTGTATTTTTCAGAAAGTGCTGGCCAAGGGCTTTTTTAGGTCTTACGCTCATGTATTGGAAAGTGCGCGAAAGATATAGCCTTGCGCCTTGAGATACTCCAGACTTCCTTCCAACGCATGGAGCATGTTTGCTTTGGCTTTCACGCTATCATGAAATACAACGATACTTCCGGGTTGAACGTGCTCTACCACGTTCGAAAGGCATTGTTGGGGAGTTTTTTGTATGTCGAAATCGGCGCTCAGCACATCCCACATCACGATTTTGTATTGTTTTTTTAACGCCGAAACTTGTGCTGGAGTTATACGACCATAAGGCGGTCGAAACAAATTGGATTTGATTGTATACGCTGATTTTATAACATTGCGCAAGTATGCCATCGTTGGTGTTTTCCAGCCATCGGGATGGTCATAGCTGTGGTTGCCAATGGCGTGTCCTTCTACTTTAATGCGATTGAAAAGTGCGGGATTGGCTTCTGCATTTTTACCTAAACAGAAAAAGGTGGCTTTGGCGGCATAGCGCTGCAGCAAATCCAAAACTTCGTCGGTCACTCCGGGCGTTGGTCCGTCGTCGAAGGTGAAGAACACTTCGCGCTTAGTGGTGTCGATATGCCACAGCAGGTCTTTCGCCAGTGGCTTTAGGAGTGCCGGAGTTTTTACCAGATACATTAGTGCAGTGGGTGTGCAAGTACACAGGATGATTTGGATTTCACGACTTCGCCTGTTGTGCTGAACGCTTCGAAGAAAATAACGTAAGCACCAATTGAAGCTTTCTGCTTATCATCCGTCAATCCATCCCACGAAAGTGTGCCCAAATTGCCCAGCAGCTCATTTTGCATCAGGTGACGCACGGGTCTTCCCTCGCTATCGTAGATGTGGATGTTGCCAACAAATCCGGGCTCCTTCAGCTGCAAAACGAAGTTGACTACATCGTTGTAGCCATCATTGTCGGGAGAGAAAATAGCCGGACTCACCAGTAGCATTTCAGTGTCGGCGCCAACCACTTCGGCTTGCGAGTTTTCGAATCCTGGTGTAGCGAATCCATTCAACTCAGAAGCGCTGTGCCAGTTGGTGACATCGTCGGATGGCCGGTTGTAATCGAGGCGCTCGAGTGAAACTCCATTCGTTGAAGTAAGCAGCGCAAAATGGAACGTTGAGTTATATGCGACGATATCGCTTAGAGTGCCATCGGGCAATAGCAAGTGCACCACATCATCGGAAGAAAAATCAGACATTGTTGGAATGTTCCACACACGGTTCATTTTCGATTCGTCGTAGAATGTATTCAGCGATCGACCATCTTGTGTGAGAATGAGAAACTCCCCGGGCATCAGCAGCAAATGACGTTCTGTAATAAAGTCAGGCGTATTCATTTCACCACCACTGGCATCTGCAATGGCGCAGCTGTCGAGCGATACAGCGTGTGCTGAGTTGTTGTATATCTCGATGAAATCTTCACCACCATCAAAAGGATCATAAAGTATTTCGTTCACTATAATATGTCCTGCCGCTGGTTGTTTCGGTGCAGCAAAACTTTCGCTCAACGCACTCGCTTCATTTCCCCAGCAATCGCGCACACCGCTCAGAGCGAAGTGATAGATGTGCTCGTCTGTCATCTCTCCAAACATGAGCACAACTTCATTGTATTCGGTTCCGCCTATGGAAGCATCAATTGGAATAACGTTTCCATCGACAGTCCAAAGCAATTCGCTCAGAGATGTTCCATCAATCGGTTCGTTGAAAACAAGCGTGATGCCGTTAGTCGGTTCTGAAAGGACATAGCTCAGCTCAGGAGCAACGCTATCAGCGCTGCGGTCGAGCACGCTGTTGGTGCGGCCTGCCGTGCTCCCGCTACTCAGTGAGCAGCCTTTCCAATTGTCGGATGAGTTACACGGGTCGCTCGGATTCACGCGCTCCATCGACCAACCGCCCGACTCTTTGCTGGCGTCGTTGTAATACGCTTTGGAGTAGGTGACCACTTCAAGTAGGTTTCCATCCATGCGAAGTTCCAGCGTTATTCCATCTTCAGTGAGAGATGGAAAGCTTGGCATATAAACCACATTTGGAATTTCTTCGAACTGCGTTGGGTCGCTATCACTGTCGGTGATGACGATGAACGAATCGGGGAATAGCAATACCTGGTTTTCGAAATAGCCGGAATTAATCTTCAGTGCGCTGAGATCAACCAGGTGGTTGGTGGTGTTGTAGAGTTCAATGAAATCGACGCCCGGCATGGCAATCTGATTTCCGTTGCTGCCATCGGCCATAATTTCGTTGATGATGACATCGCCGGCTTGTGGCACAAAACCAATAACGAAATTGACTGTTGGAGCATTCCAAGTGCTGCCATCACAATCGGACAAGCCGAGCAGGGCAAGCGAATAATTAATTTCAGGAATAAGCGGAGATGAAGTAATCATCGTTAGCACATCACGATCGATGTTCCAGCTGTGACTTGCGATTTGAATGCCGCTGCCCAAATCAGCATTGATGGCGTTGAATGAAAGTGTATCCATCGATTCGCTGAATGAAACGTACAGCGTAGTGTTATTCAATGCGCCTTGCGCGGTTACTTCGGGAGCTCCATTAGACGAAGTGCCATATATCGAATTCTCTTCGCCTGCTGTGCCTCCCGTTTCGGCATAGCTCGCTCCCCAGTTGTAGCGACCACTGCATGGAGCAAGCGGATTCACACGTTCGAGCGACCATCCTCCATCCGTTTTGTCGGGGTTTCTGTACCAGGTAATGTCGTATTCCAATTCGTCGAGTAATACATCAGCATGACGCATTTGCAGCAGCAATCCACTGTTGGTGAGACTCGGGAACGCGTCCATGAAAACGGCATTAGGGATGGAGTCAAAGCCTGTGTTGTTTTGAGTATCTGCAATCACCAGAAATCCATTCGGAGCAATTGTGACATTGGATGAAAATGTTCCGCTGTTGATTTGAAGTCCGGAAAGATCAAGAAGGTTCGAAGTGTTGTTGCGAATCTCGATGTATTCGGCTTGCGGCATGCCCAATGTTGGATCGGGATCTGCCATGATTTCGTTGATGACGATATCACCCATAACCGGTGTAATTCCAAGCGCGAATTCGATGCTGGCGGCTGCTATCACGTTGCCACTGCAATCGGCAATTCCGCTCACTTGCAATTGGTAGAAGTTCGACGGTTGAAGTGGGAATGTCAACTGCAATGTCACCGCATCCAGTAGTGGCGACCAAACTCCGCCCGACGTGCTGTTGAAGGGCAATACATCCCACATAGGTGAGATCCATCCATCGATGTTCATCGGCTCGGAGAAATGCACGAGAATATGATTGGCATCAATCACTTCAATAGCTATCACTGTTGGCTGTGTTGTGTCAGGCGCATTGCTGTATTGCGAATTCACTGTGCCCGGCGTGCCACCATTGTCGTCCATGCTTTCTTGCCAGTTGGCGGCATTCGGACAAGGCAATGAGGGATTCACCAATTCCAGCGACCAGCCTCCATCACGCTTCGCGGTGGTTGCAAACCAATCGTCGCTATACACCACCACATCAATAATCTGGTTGTTGTTGTCTTTGAGTGTTAAACTATCGCCCGTGTTGGTGAGCGATGAAAACGCCGTGATGCCAATCACCATACCGTATGGTGTGAATAGACTTGCGTTGGCATTGTCGCAGAGGATTACATGTTGGCCAGGGCCAAGCACTAAGTTAGGTAGAATTTTCTCGGTGTTGGTGTTGACGAATTTCCAACCCTCCATTTGAAAACTAGCTGTGGGATGGATGTTGAACAGTTCCACAAATTCCGCTTCAGGCAATGCAATCGCGGGAGTAGGGTCGGCCAGAATTTCATTGAAGACCACATCGCGATAGGATGCTTGAACCGATTGCACAAACGTGAATGGCACCAAGCTAGGCAGCGTCATCACATTGCCCGCCAAGTCAGCGATTTGTTGCACGCCAAGTGTGTATTCTGTGTTGGGAGAAAATGAAGGTGTAGTGATGTGCACCAGCTGCGAGTTGTTGGCATCTATGGTGGCTGAGAGTGCACTGCCAACATTTACGATGGTATAGTTTGCCGCAGTTGCTGCCGATGGTGTATTGAGGGTTTCGTTGAACAATATATCCAAACTGCTGAGTGATGTGGGAGTTACGGATACCACACTCGGTGGAGAGTAATCCACGACAATTGGACCTGCGTAAATATCATCGAATGAAAAGTTGTTGGCGTTGCTTGACGTGTAAGTATTGATGATGCTGAAATGGGTACACGAAGTCATCACGCTCGATACGAATGCAACCTCTTCAACAAAGTTCTCTCCTCCTGTGAAGTCAGCGGCAATAGACCAGTTGTTGCTATTGTCGACGGTAATCTTGATGCGTGCTTGCCAGCCGGTTGATATGCTGGTTTGCCCAGACGCTAGCAGTGTTGTATTCGTGCCATCGTCGTAGTAAAATCGAATAACATCACCGCTCAATGCTTCACCCAATAACAGATAATAACCTTCCACACCTGAAGATCCCGTTCCGGAGTAACTCAGTGCCGCGCCATTCGAGGCAAGGTAGATGCGCGATTGGTTGCTAGCGCTTCCTGCTAGGTTTTGATCAATCCAAATACGCCATTCTTGGTTCACTAGTGAAGTTAGATTGCATGATGCGCTCAAGGCCGATTGTCCTCCCGAACCGCTTTGATCGTTCAGCTCAAGTATGCCATTGTTCACTGCATAGTTGGAAGCGGTGCCGGTCCATGTTGGATTGCTGGTGAAATCACCATCCGAGAAATCATCTTGCAGCTGCGCGAAAGCGCAATTGCCAAGGAGCATGAGCACCAAAGGAATCACGATAAAAAACCCAATCGTTTTCATGCTTCAAACATAGCGACATTCGCCACTTGGCGCTTGCCATTTCTAAATAGCTTTGCGTAAAAATTTCACGTATGAAAGTCGCTGTTGTTGGAGCAACCGGATTGGTTGGAACGAAAATGCTTCAAGTATTGGAAGAAAGAAATTTTCCGGTTACCGAGCTCATTCCTGTGGCATCTGAGAGATCAGTAGGAAAGACGATAAACTGGCGCGGCAAGACATGGACGGTGGTATCCATGACTGACGCTATATCTATGCATCCTGCAGTGGCTTTATTCAGTGCGGGCGGATCGACAAGTTTGGAGTGGGCTCCGCAATTTGCAACTGCAGGCATCACGGTTATTGATAATTCTTCGGCTTGGCGCATGGATCCTACGAAGAAGTTGATCGTGCCTGAAATCAATGGCGACACGCTCACTGCTGCCGATAAAATTATCGCCAATCCCAATTGTTCCACCATCCAAATGGTGATGGTTTTGCAACCGCTGCATGAGCTCTATCGAGTGAAGCGCGTGGTGGTGAGCACGTATCAGAGCGTTACAGGCACCGGCAAGAAAGCAGTCGATCAACTCATGAATGAGCGCAATGGAGTTGAGGGTGAAATGGCATATCGGTATAAGATCGACATGAATCTCATTCCCCAAATCGATGTCTTCCTGGAGAATGGCTACACCAAAGAAGAGATGAAGATGGTGCTTGAAACGAAGAAGATTATGGGCGATGAGAACATACTGGTGTCACCTACCTGCATACGTGTGCCGGTGATAGGAGGGCATAGCGAATCGGTCAATATTCAATTTGAGCGTAAACCGGATTTGGATGAAGTGCGCGCTGCGCTGAGCGGCTTTGGCGGAATTACTGTAATTGATGATCCGCAGCAATTTGAGTACCCGATGCCGCTTATTCACGCCAGTGATTCCGATGAAGTTTTTGTAGGCCGCATTCGATACGATGAGACCACAGAGAACGCAATCAACTGTTGGATAGTGAGCGATAATTTGCGCAAGGGCGCCGCAACCAACGCGGTTCAGATTGCGGAAAAATTACAAGCACAAGGCTTTTTGGGCTGATTGTGATGCTACAGTTCGAGTAGATTACTTCACCTGCCCACCCGCTTCCACTTCACGCTCAGGAACCATGAATGAAAGCGCACCTGAGGCGTTTTCTGCCATCAATATCATTCCTTCGCTTTTCACGCCTTTGATTTCTCTAGGGGTCAAATTGGCTAGAAATAACACGTGCTTGCCCACCACATCTTCAGGCGAATAATGTTCTGCAATGCCTGAGATTACAGTGCGCTGATCTACACCGGTATCAATTTTCAATTTCAGCAATTTCTTGGTTTTTGGCACCGCCTCGGCTTCAAGAATTTTTACCACACGGATGTCCATTTTTTGAAACGATTCAAAATCGATGGCATCCAACATGGGCTTGGCGCTGTGAACCACTGCAGCCTTGCTTGCTTCAAGTTTGGCTACTTGAGCGGCCACCATTTCGTCGGTTATCTTTTCAAAGAGTATTGGCAATTGACCAATCGTGTGTCCCGAAGCAATTTGCTCGCGTTGCACAACCTCTTCCCAACCTTGAGTTTCTACTTGCAGTGCCGATAGAATTTTTTTCGATGTGAAGGGCAAAAATGGCATCAACGCGGCGGCAGCATCAGCAACCAGGTTCACGCATGCATGCAGGATGCGCGCAGTGGCATCAGCATCGGTTTTCATCAGCTTCCAAGGTTCTGTCTCGGTGAGCAGCTTGTTGCCGGCTCTCGCAATGTTCATGGCTTCAGCAAGTGCCTCCCTAAACTTGAATGTTTCGATAGCGCTTCCCACGGCATCATAGGCGCGGCGTGCTTCAGCAGCGGCTGATTTTTCAGCATTGCTTGCCTCGCCGTTTACCGCAGGTATCACACCGTTGTAGTATTTGTGCATCAGCACAAACACGCGGTTCACGAAGTTGCCGAGAATATCGGCAAGCTCGTTATTCACGCGGTCGCGGAAATCGGTCCAGGTAAACTCACTGTCTTTTTGCTCGGGCATGATGGAACACAGCACGTAGCGCATCTCATCTTGGCGGCCGGGAAACTCGTTCACATATTCATGAAGCCAAACGGCCCAATTGCGTGAGGTCGAAATTTTATCACCCTCTAGATTCATGAATTCATTGGCCGGCACATTGTGCGGCAAAATGAAATCGCCATGTTCTTTCAGTATTATAGGGAAGATGATGCAGTGAAATACGATGTTGTCTTTTCCGATGAAATGAATCAAACGTGAATCTGAACTCTTCCAGTAATCTTCCCAGTTTTTGCCGTTTTTCGCTGCCCATACTTTGGTGTTGGTGATGTAACCAATCGGTGCATCGAGCCACACATAAAGCACTTTCCCTTCTGCGTTGGGCAGCGGCACCGGTACACCCCAATCGAGGTCACGCGTCATGGCGCGGCTCTGCAAACCGCCGTCAACCCAGCTCATGCATTGTCCTACCACGTGCGATTTCCATTCCTTCGGGTCGTGGTGTTGCTGTCCGTTCAGTTTTCCATCACGGATGTATTCGCGAATCCACGACTCGTGATGCGCCATCGGCAAATACCAATGGGATGTTTCCTTCAACACCGGCTTGCTTCCGCTAAGTGTCGATTTGGGTTCAATGAGTTCAAGCGGACTCAATGAACGGCCACACTTTTCGCATTGGTCGCCGTATGCCTTGTCGTTGGCACAATGCGGGCATGTGCCCATGATGTAACGGTCGGCCAAAAATTGCTTCGCTTCTTCATCATAATACTGCTGTGAAGTTTCCACTTCAAAGCTGCCTTGCGCCTCTAGTTTTTTGAAAACCTCTTGCGACATTTCACGGTGCTCCTCTGAAGAAGTGCGGTGGTATTCATCGAATGAAATCCCGAAATCTTCAAATGCTTTCTTCATGAGTCCGTGGTAATAATCCACAATCTCGCGCGGTGTCTTTCCTTCTTTCTTGGCTCGCAGTGTAATGGCTGCACCATGCTCATCGCTGCCGCAGATAAAGGCAACATCCTTTCCTTTTGCACGCAAGTAGCGCACATAAATATCCGCGTTGAGGTATGCTCCGCCGATATGTCCAATATGCAATGGGCCATTGGCGTAGGGCAGGGCGGAGGTCACTAAATATCGTTTTGGTTCGCTCATGATTCGGTGTTCAATGGGCCGTGTATAACTACGACGCCTGGTGTTGCGCAGTCGTTGTTTTGATGCGCAGATTTGGGGTGCAAGATAGTTTTGAGATGACACATCACCTTCCACCTTTTTTAAAATCGGGCGATTGTATCGGAATCGCTGCCACCGCGCGTTGGGTAAGCCCGGAGCAATTGCAAACGGCCATTAATCTCTTTGCCTCTTGGGGTCTTCGCGTGAAGGTGGCCACACACGTGCACGAAGTCCATTTTCAATTGGCCGGTGATGCGGATACACGCGCTGCAGGACTTCAGCAGATGATCGATGATCCCGAGGTGCAAGCGGTGATCATCGCGCGCGGTGGCTATGGAACCGTGCAGGTTGTCGATCGCTTGGATTTCACTCACTTTATGCAGTATCCTAAATGGATTGCAGGCTACAGCGACATTACTGTGTTGCATGCGCATCTCAACACACGCGGCATCGCTACCATCCACTCCACTATGCCCATTTCGTTTCCCGATGCCACACCGCAGGCACTCGAGAATCTTCGCCAAGCCTTATTTGGTGAGCTCCACGAATTTTATAGCGAGGAGGAATACCATGGCCCAGAGGTTTCGGGTCTTGTTATAGGTGGAAATTTATCGGTGCTCTATAGTGTTATGGCGAGCGATTCTTTTCAAATCAATACGCCATCCATTTTGTTTATTGAAGATGTGGACGAGATGCTCTATCACATCGATCGCATGCTGTGGGGTTTGCAGCGCTCTGGCGCACTGCGGCATGTGAAGGCCATCGTCTGCGGAGGATTTACTCAGATGAAGGACAACACGCGTGCATTTAATTTCCCTACCGACAATCCTTGGGGCAGTGATGTGAAACAAATCCTTACCGATGCGGCCGCTCGTTTGGGGGTGCCTGTCGCCTTTGGATTTCCGGCAGGTCATTTATCCGATAATCGCGCGTTTTATTTGGGTAGAATGGCAAAGCTAGGCTCTGACACGAGTGGTGCCTTTTTGCGCTATCAACAGCAGTAGATTATAAGTTTTTAATTAATGTCATATGTTTGAAGCACATTTCATCCGATTTTCGCGTTAGACAACAACAGGCATCGTCTTTTTGTAAATGACACAATAAGTGGCTTTTCACACCCTCGAAATAGAAGAAGAATACGATTTTGAGATCATTGGTGTAAGCAGCCATGAGAAAGATTATCGCTTGGCGTGGTCGCTCAACAAGAGTATGGGTTGGCGCTTGAAGCGCAAACACGACATAGAGATCAGAGGAAAGCGCTCAGTTTCTGTTCATGCCCAATACAGTTGGGTGCACCCGGTGGATCAAACCGTGTTCACACTTATTGACAACACAACCCCGGATGGAGTGTTTATGCCGGATATGGCTCAGTTCGATTACATCTTGAAAATCGAAGAGAGCGGAGACGGGATAAGTGATGAGTTTTTTCAGCGCCTCCGCCATGCGGATTTTGTGCTGGCTATCCAGCTGCAAGACGTTAGCAAACTTAAATTTAAGAACAACCTGCTCGAAGAAGGCAGGTAACGAAGTAAACATGAACAAGACAAAGACAATAGCCACGATAGGCCCCAGCAGTAGCTCTAAGGAAGTACTGAAGCAAATGATTCAAAATGGGTTGAGCGTAGCACGCCTCAATTTTTCGCATGGAGCATATGAAGACCATCAGAAGGTGGTGGATAATATCCGCGAGATCAACAAGGAATTGGGCGTCAACACATCGATGCTGGCCGACTTGCAAGGTCCGAAATTGCGTGTAGGTGAAATGGAAAACGGTTGTGTAGAAATCGTAACCGGCAACAAGATTACCATCAGCACCACCAAGCAAATTGGAACCGATAAGGTCATTTACACCAATTATAAGGAGTTTGCACGCGACGTAAAGGCCGGTGAAACCGTATTGCTCGATGATGGAAAACTAGCGATGCGCATTCTTTCCACCAATGGAAAGGATACTGTGGAATGTGAGATTATTCAGGGTGGTCCATTATCATCCAAGAAGGGACTCAATCTTCCCAACACCAAGGTTTCTCTTCCTTCTTTGTCAGAAAAGGATTTGGCTGATTTGGATTTTGCGTTACAAAATGATATCGACTGGATTGGCTTATCGTTCGTGCGCAATGCGGCTGACGTAGTGGCGTTGAAGGAAATCATTGCAAGCGCCAACAAACACTCCAAGGTGGTTGCTAAAATCGAAAAGCCTGAGGCTGTTGACCAAATAGATGAAATCATTCGCGAGACAGATGCGGTGATGGTAGCCCGCGGCGACCTGGGTGTGGAGATTCCACTCGAGCGTGTGCCGCTCATTCAGAAGAAAATCGTGAAGAAGTGTGTAACAGCAGCCAAGCCTGTAATCGTTGCCACGCAGATGATGGAGAGTATGGTTACCAACATGACACCAACACGAGCAGAGGTGACAGACGTAGCCAACGCCGTTCTCGATGGCGCTGATGCAGTAATGCTCAGCGGTGAAACTTCAGTTGGAAAATATCCGACCGAAGCCGTTCGCATCATGAACAACATCATCACAGAAGCAGAGACCTACGGAGGTATTTATTATCACGAAGAGATGCCAACTGAAGTTGACATGAATCGTTTCATGACCGACAGTGTTTGCTACAGCGCTTGTCGTTTGGCAGCTCGCGTAAATGCCAGTGCTTTGGTAACGATGTCGTTTAGCGGATATACCGGATACCGCATTTCCAGTTGGAGACCAAACGCAAACGTGTTCGTATTCACCAGCAACAAGAAAATCCTGACTCAAATGAATCTGGTGTGGGGTGTGCATGCATTCTTCTACGACAAGATGGTGAGCACTGATCAAACCATTGCTGATATCCGTTTTTTCCTCAAGAAAAACAACCACATCAAGGATGGTGATTTCATCATTCACTTGGCGTCGATGCCTATTTCTGAGCAGGGCATGACGAATATGATCAAGATTTCGAAGGTCTAATAATAGGGGTTAAGGTTGAGGGGTAAGGTGATTGCAACCTTACCACTCACCCTTCACCATTAAATCCCCTATCTTCGCGAATCTTTTCAAACCCTATCATGGCTCAAGTTTATCGCGAATTCAAAGGGCTCAATTTGCCGGCTATTGCCGACGAGGTGAGCGCTTTCTGGGAAGCACAACACATCTTTCAGCGCAGCATCAGCGAACGCAGTGCTGAAAATCCGTTTGTATTTTACGAAGGGCCTCCGAGCGCCAATGGCATGCCCGGGATTCACCACGTCATGGCCCGCGCCATCAAGGATATTTTTTGCCGTTATCAAACGCTGAAAGGAAAGCAGGTAAATCGCAAAGCCGGTTGGGATACGCACGGATTGCCGATTGAGCTTGCCGTTGAGAAAACACTGGGCATTACCAAAGAAGATATCGGTAAAAAAATTACTGTCGAAGAATACAACCTCGCTTGTCGTCGCGAGGTAATGAAGTATACCGACAAGTGGGAGGAACTTACACGTGTGATGGGTTATTGGGTGGATATGAGCGATCCGTACATCACCTACGACAACAAATACATTGAGAGCGTGTGGTGGTTGCTGCAGCAGTTGTTCAACAAAGGACTGCTGTATAAAGGCTACACCATTCAGCCATTCTCACCTGCAGCCGGCACAGGTCTCAGCTCGCATGAGCTCAATCAGCCCGGCTGCTACCGCAATGTGAAAGATACTTCAGCTGTGGCCATGTTTTCTGTAAAAGAAACATCGCTAATGGCATTGAATGAAAGCGGACTGTCTACCTATATCTTGGCTTGGACCACTACACCGTGGACGCTTCCAAGCAATACAGCGCTCGCAGTTGGCAAGAACATCGAGTACGTTCTGGTTAAAACGATCAATCATTATTCGGGCGAAACCGTTCAAGTGGTTTTGGCCAAAGAGCTCATGGGTAAATACTTCAACGCAGCGCAAGCCGAGTTGAAGTTTGAAGATTATAAGTCGGGTGATAAGCAAGTGCCATATGTTGTGTTGAGTACATTCACGGGTGAGGCGCTGGAGGGCACATCATACCATCAGTTGTTGCCTTTTGTGCAGCCTGATGGCGACGCATTCCGTGTCATCATCGGCGACTTCGTGACAACAGAAGACGGTACGGGAATCGTACACATTGCACCTTCATTTGGTGCCGATGACTTCCGCGTAGCTAAGCAAAACGGAATTGATTCGCTAACACTCGTCGATCGCCGCGGTCGCTTCCTCCCTGAGGTAAGCGATGGTGTTTTCCTGTTTGGTGAAGAATTCGTGAAGGAAGATTATTATGCCGATGCAGAGAAGGCTGTTGAGTTGGAAAAGCAAAAGCTGAGTCTTTCCGGTTTTATCAAGGACACATCTAAGCTCAGCTATTTGAGTGTTGATGAGCGCATCTGCCTCAAGCTTCAAAACGAAAACAAACTTTTCAAGAAAGAAAAATACGAGCACAACTACCCCCATTGCTGGCGCACCGACAAACCGATTTTGTACTATCCGCTCGACTCCTGGTTCATTCGCATTCCAGAAGTGCGCAACCGCATGGTGGAGCTGAACAAGACCATCAATTGGAAGCCAGAATCAACAGGTACGGGCCGTTTCGGAAATTGGCTGGAAAATGCCAACGACTGGAATTTGTCGCGATCGCGTTTTTGGGGAATTCCACTTCCCATTTGGCGCACGGAAGATGGCGTCGAGGCGATGTGCATAGGAAGCGCGGCACAGTTGAAATCAGAAATTACCAAGAGTGTGGATGCGGGATTGATGTCTGCCAATCCGCTTGAAGCATACGTGGATGGCGACAATAGCAAAGCCAACTACGAGCGTTTTGATTTGCATAAACCTTATGCGGATGAAATCGTTCTTGTATCACCCACCGGCAAACCGATGCACCGCGAGTCGGATCTGATTGATGTGTGGTTTGATAGCGGCGCCATGCCGTATGCGCAATTGCACTACCCTTTTGAGAACAAGGAATTGATCGATACACATAAAGCTTTTCCTGCAGATTACATCGCGGAGGGAGTTGATCAAACCCGCGGATGGTTCTATACTCTTCATGCGATTGCTACGATGTGTTTCGATTCGGTGGCCTATAAAAACGTCATCTCCAATGGTCTTGTGCTCGATAAAAATGGCAACAAGATGTCGAAGCGTTTGGGCAATGCCGTCGATCCTTTTAGCACCATCTCTAAGTATGGTCCTGATGCCACACGTTGGTACATGATTACCAATGCACAGCCTTGGGATAACCTCAAATTTGATATTGAAGGTATTACCGAAGTGCAGCGCAAGTTTTTCGGTACGCTTTACAACACATATGGTTTTTTCGCCATCTATGCCAATATCGATCAGTTCACTATCGATGAGCAAAAGCTAACCCCGATGAGTGAGAGAACCGAGCTCGACCGTTGGATTATTTCCAAGCTCAATAGTTTGGTGAAGACTGTAACGGAGTGCCTCGATGATTACAATCCAACTACAGCTGCGCGGGAAATCGAAGAATTTGTGGATGCGCATTTGTCGAATTGGTATGTGCGGCTCTCGCGCAAACGTTTCTGGCATGGCGAACTCACAGCCGATAAGCGCGCCGCTTATGAAACACTGCATGAGTGTTTGACCACTGTGGCTCAGTTGGCATCGCCTTTTGCGCCATTTTTCAGCGAGTGGTTATATAAAAATTTGACAGATGGTGTGCGCCAAGGAGCTAAAGCGGCAGGCACTGCATTTCAATACGATTCCGTTCACCTTTCGCTGCTAAAAGTGGCGCATCAAGAATGGATTGATCCGGAATTGGAAGGTCGAATGGACTTTGCGCAGAAAATTTCGTCGATGGTTCTTTCAATCCGCAAGAAGGAAAACCTGCGCGTGCGCCAACCATTGCGAAGCATCCGCATTCCGGTGCTGCATGTCACCGATCAGCAGCGCATCGAAGCGGTTGCCGAAATTATTTTGGCTGAAACGAATGTGAAGACGCTTGAATTTGTAGACGAATCGCAAGCTCAAATTGTAAAGAACCTCAAGCTGAATTTCAAAACCTTGGGTAAAAAATGCGGCAAGCACATGAAGGCTGTGCAGGCATTTGCTCAAGAACAGGCAGAAGCGGTAATCAAAGGCATTGAAACATCAGGTCGTTTTGAGGTACCAGTTGAGGGTGAGGTTATTGAGCTCATCACCGAAGATGTTGAAATTATTCCGGTAGATATTCCCGGTTGGAAGGTCGTCAACGATGGCGCGCTCACCGTGGCCCTCGACATTACTCTCGATGATGAATTGCGACGTGAGGGTGTGGCCCGTGAGATAGTAAATCGCATTCAGAATCTTCGAAAAGAGCATGGATTTGATGTGACAGATAGGATAATTGTCAAGATTGTTTCAACACAAGAGATTAGTGAGGCGGTAGCTGCAAATTCAGAATATATTCGCAGTCAAATTCTAGCCGAAAGGTTGGAGCTACTTGATGCGATTGAAGACGGCTATGACGTTGAAATCGAGGAAGGTAAAACCACTAGAATTGCCCTATTCAAACTAAATTAACTCACCTATCATGGCAAAAAAAGTAGCCAAAAAGCCAGCCCCGAAAAAGGCAGTAAAAAAGGCTGTTGCGAAAGCAAAGCCCGCAAAGAAGGCCGCTAAGCCTGCAAAGAAACCTGCAGCTAAAGCGAAACCAGCTCCGAAAAAAGTGGTGAAAAAGGCCGTAAAGCCTGCAGCGAAGAAAGTAGCTCCAAAGAAGCCAGCGGTTAAGAAAGCTGTTGCTAAGAAGTCTGTTGCTAAGAAGTCTGTTGCCAAGAAGCCTGCAGCTAAGAAGGCTGTTGCCAAGAAACCTGCAGCCAAAAAAGCCTCCGCCAAAAAGCCTGCGGCTAAAAAGGTTGTAGCTAAAAAGCCTATTGCAAAAAAGGCAGCACCAAAGAAAGTAGCCAAGCCGGTTAAAAAGGTGGCCAAACCGGTAAAAAAAGCTGCAGCTAAGAAGGTTGTGAAACCTATCGCTAAGAAGGCAATTCAAAAACCAATTGTAAAAAAGGTAGCACCGAAGCCCGTGGCTAAGGCGAAACCCGCACCCAAGGTTGTTGCCAAACCAGCTCCGGTTGCTAAGCCGGCACCCGTTGCCAAGCCAACTCCTAAGCCTGCGCCCGCCCCTAAACCGATGCCTGTTGTAAAAAAGGAAGAGCCAAAAGTGGAAGTGAAACCGGTAGTTGTTGCTCCGGTAGTGAAAAAGGAAGAAAAGAAAATTATGAGTGACGTACGATATTCTGATAAGGACTTAAAGGATTTTGAAACGCTGATTCACGAGAAATTGAAGGTGGCTAAAGCAGACCTAGAGGAGTTGAAGCAATCGCTTTCGCACGATGGCGATAATTCTACTGACGATACTGCGCCTACGTTCAAAATGATGGAAGATGGCAGTGAAACCATGAACCGAGAGGAACTTGGTCAATTGGCAGCTCGTCAGGAGAAGTTTATCGTGAACCTTGAAAACGCACTGTTGCGCATCAAGAATAAGACATACGGTATTTGCCGTGTTACAGGTAAGCTCATTCCAAAGGAACGCTTGCGCCTGGTGCCTCATGCTACACTGAGCATCGAAGCTAAAAACATGCAGTAATAATTCAATATTGAATGGAGTGATGGAAGGCTGCGTTTGCCCGAGATCACTCCATTTTTTTTGCGCCACCTTGAAAAAAGCACTGTTTACCATACTTACGATTATCACCCTTGATCAGATTTTGAAAGTCTGGGTGAAATTGAATTTCCATTACGGAGAAAGTCAAACATTGATTCCGGGTTGGCTCGATTTGCAGTTTGTGGAAAATCCGGGCATGGCCTTCGGTTGGATGATCCCCGGGGAAGCCGGAAAACTCACGCTCAGCGTGTTTCGATTGGTTGTGGTGTCAGGAATATCCTGGTATCTCTATAAACTCATCAAGGAAAAGGTGCATTGGGGCTATGTTATGTGTGTGAGTATGATTGTGGCCGGGGCCATGGGCAACATCATCGATAGTTTGGGCTATGGACTTATGTTCGACCGAGGTTCCATGTATGATGCTGATCTGAATGATTATACCATGTATTTCGGCAAAGCTGAGTTGAACTATGAGGGATATGCGAAGCCGCTCATGGGCAATGTAGTGGACATGTTTCACTTTACAGCACGCTGGCCTTGGGGCGAACCGCATGCGCACCCCGAAATTTTTCCGCCAATCTTCAACATTGCTGATGCGAGTATTACCATGGGTATCATTCTAATCATGCTCTTTCAACGCAAATTTTTCCCCAATAAGGAAGAGTCGGTTATGGAAGAATCAGAAGATGCTGGAGACATCGGTACTACCGATACACAGCAACCGGAATAAGCTCATAATTTACAAAGTTCGAGTTTCACTTCACGTGCAAAGAAGATGCGCGTTGCTGCTTCGAATGCAGCCGTGTAATCGGAAACGTAGAAATGATCTTCTGCCATGGCGCCATCCGAGGTCATGTGTTCCTTTTCGAGAATCCATTTGAGTTTACGAGCCACAACTTCGGCCGAATCAAAAATTTTGACCTTGCCATGAAAGAAACGATCGATTTCTTTTTTGATAAGCGGATAGTGTGTGCAAGCCAATACCAATCCGTTGATGTCCTTCAATGAGGAATCACTGAGGTACTCTTTTAGAACCGCCTCACTGATGGTGTTGTTGTAAAACCCTTCCTCTATCATCGATGCGAGCAGAGGTGTAGCCAGCGCATGATATTCGAGCTTGGGTTTGCGTCGCGATAATTTCTCTTGATACACCCCGCTATTTACCGTGGTCTTGGTTGCAATAATTCCCACGTTGCTCAGTGCATCATCGGAAATGACTTCCTCAATCATAGGGTCGATGACATTGATTACCGGCACAGTGCCCTTGTAAGAATCGCGCAGTGTTTCGTAGGCCGCTGCTGACGCAGTATTGCAGGCAATGACAATCGCTTTGCAGTTTTTTTCTTTCAGTAAAAAATCGGTAATACTCACAGCGTATTGCGCAATGAGTTCTTTGGATTTATCGCCGTAGGGCAGGTGAGCGGTATCGCCATAGTAGACTATCGATTCGTTGGGTAATGCACGTTTGATAGCGCTTGCCACGGTAAGACCACCGATACCTGAGTCGAAAATTCCTATGGGATTATGATTACTCATGTGGGTATAAAAATAAGGCCCGGAGTTGTTCCGGGCCTTAGATATATCAGGGAGTGAAATTACTTTTTAGGAGCTTCCTTCGCTTCATCAGTGAAGTCAGGAATTCCAAGCTTTGTGCATACGAGTTTGGTTACATCGTCGCCACCCATGTAGAGCATAGAACCTGCGCCTGCGTCGAATACGTAGGTGTAGCTATGTGCTTTAGCTACATCTTCAATAGCCTGTTTAGCTTTTGTGAGGATAGGCTCGATTTTGCGTTGCTCTTCAGCGGAAACATCAGCGCTGGCTTGCTCTTGAAAATCATAGATACCTTGACGCTTGGCTTCGATTTCCTTAGCCTTGGTCTCAAGAATAACTTTTGGTGCAGTTTGTTCGGATTTCTGGAAGTCGGCAATCAGTTTTTCATATTCGCTTTGCATAGCTACCAAAGCATCTTCGTATTGCTTTTTGTAGGTATTCAATTCTTCGTAAGCTGTTTTGTACTCAGGCATATGCTCCACGAGCATTTGTCCGTTGATGTGTCCGAGCTTTTGTGCCTGTGTGGCAATCATCGCACAGCAGAATAGTGCGAGAAGTGTGATTTTTTTGGTCATAGTGTGTGTAATCATTGAAAATCGTCAAACGAATTTCCGTGCCAAATGTAGGAATACTTCTTATTTGTCTTTCACTGGGGCGCCTTTAGATGGTGGCGGAGTTTTACCGCCTTTTGCTGGCGGTGGAGTTTTATCGGCTCCGCCGGTTTTGTCGTCTCCGCCTTCTTCGCCGCTGCCTTCTTCTTCTTCTAAAGTTTCACCGGGCTTTAGTCCCATTTTCTTAAGCACTTTATCGCTGATGTCGTGCTTCGGGTTGGTGTATAGCATATTGCTATGATTCGCCTTGTCGAATACAACCATGAGTGCACTGGTAGAGGCTACTTCTTGAATAGCAGTGTAGATCTGATCTTGAATGGGCTTAATCAATTCCTCACGCTTTTTGAAGAGTTCTCCATCAACACCAAACTTGGAAGTTTGCATGTTTTTAGCTTCTTCGCGCTTGGTTTGAATTTCCTGCTCACGCTTAAGTTTCATTTCATCGGTGAGCAAGATTTTTTCAGCTTGCAGAGCAGTCTCCAGCTTGGCTATGGTCTCATATTTATTCTCGATATCCTTCTGCCACTGATTGCTGAGTTTGTTTATTTCAGCTTGCGCTTGCTGGTATTCCGGAATATGGCTAAGGATGTATTTGGAATCCACATATGAGAATTTTTGTGCCTGAGCCATCCAGGCGGCCGCCACCAAAAGCAGGGTGAGTAGGTGTTTCATGTTGAATTGGTGTTACAACTATAGTGTTTTTGAATTCTTAAAGTTCTCCCATGTTCATACCGATAGAGAAGTGGAACTGCCCACGCGCCATATTGGGGTAGTTAGGCAGGTCATCGAGTCGCCATCCGTAATCGAAACCAAGCAGACCGAACATTGGCAGAAAAATGCGCAATCCTGTCCCTGCTGAGCGGTATACTTGGTAGGGGTTGAATAACCGCACATCGCTCCAAGTATTGCCCGCCTCAGCAAATGCCATCATAAAAATGGTAGCGCTTGGATTGGTGGAAAGCGGGTAGCGCAATTCAGCGCTGTATTTGGCAATGGCCGGTGCTCCTGTGTTCTGATTGGGTGAGGTAAGCGTCAAGTCATCATATCCGCGCAGATTCACAATCTCACGACCATCGAGCAGATAGCCACTCAGGTAAACTCCACCCATATAGAAACGCTCGAAAGGTGAAAGGCCGAGTTGCTTGTTGTACGAGCCGATGAAGCCAAATCCGATGTTGGTGTGCAACACAAACTTGCGGTCTTTGTGCTTGTTGAGCGCGGTGTACCAGTGCGCTGTAATTTTCATCTTGTAATACTCGACCAACTTGAAACGCTCTGCCTGTGTCATGTTCTCGTAGTCGTACGTTTTACCACCAAATCGCTCCGAAAAGTATTTATAGGGCGGTGTCATCTTCGTAGTGAAGGTGATGGTTGAACCGTAGGTTGGGTAGATGGGTTCGCTGGTAGAACTGCGCGAAAGGGTGAAGTTGTAGGCCAGGTTGTTGGCAATACCGTTGGTGAAATTACCGAAGAACGCACGGTAATTATTGAGGATGAATTTCTGGTATGAGATACCGGTATAAAGCACGAAGTAGTCATCGGGCTTTTGCAGACGCGTTCCAATACTCACGGATCCGCCAATTACTTTCAACTCTTGTAGGTTCGGGTTCAAATCACCAACAGCGAAATTGTCGCGCAGGTAAGCGCTATTGTCCAAATCACTCTGCTTGAGCTTTTTGAATTGACCGTTGGTTTGTCTTGAAATGCTAGATGACACGGTTAAAGACGTTGGTTTTTTTCCGCCGAGCCAGGGTTCTGTAAACGAGATGTTGTACGATTGGAAATAGGTTCCGTTGGAAGATGCGCTAAGCGAGAGGCGTTGACCATCGCCCGTTGGTAGTGGACTCCAGGATGGGCCGTGGAAGAAGTTGCGCATAGAGAAATTCGTAAAGCTCAGTTGCAACGAACCCACAACGCGTCCTCCGCCCCAACCACCGCTGAGCTGAATTTGGTCGTTGGGTTTTTCTTCCAGCACATATTCGAGATCTACTAATCCATCGTCGGGTCGCGGATTCGTGCGCACATCGAAAGCTTCTTGATTGAAATATCCCAGTGAAGCAAGTTCGCGTTGTGTACGAATGATGTCGCTGCGGTTAAACAATTCACCAGGACGTGTTCTGATCTCACGGAAAATGACGTGGTCGTTGGTTTTCGTATTGCCGCTTATGCTTACACGACCAATGCGAAATTGCTTGCCCTCACTCATGCGAATCTCGATGTCGATGCTATCGGGCTCTACTAGCGTTTCAACAGGAAAAGCATAGAAGGCGAGATACCCATCATCGGTGTAAAGCGAAGAGAGATCAATGCCCTGCGGGTTGAAGCTTAAGCGAGTTTCAAGCTGCTCCACATTGTAAATATCGCCGCGACGAATGTTGAGTACACTATCCAAACGACCGGTGGTGTATTTGGTGTTGCCCACAAAGTTGATGTTGCGGAAATAGAAGCGCTTGTCTTCTTCAATTTTCATGTAAATGCCGATGCGCTCGCTGTTGATGGTGTAAATAGAGTCGTAAGCAATTTTTGCGTTACGAAAACCTTTCTTGTTGTACTTGGCAATGATTTTTTGTTTGTCTTCCTCGTATTTCTCTTCAATGAATTTCGAAGCTTTGAAGATGCGTTTACCATCAATCTCCTTTGTTTCCTTCATGGTGCGCTTGATGGCCTTTGCATCCATCACAGGCTTTAGTTTTTTGCCTTTGATGAATAGCAGATCTTTCTTCTCTTGCGCAATACCAGCGCCTTCGATAATGATTTCTTCAATCTTCACACGGTCGCCTCGATTCACATCAAACTCGAGAATTACTCCGTTCTGAAGAGTGGCATCGGGGCGTTCGGAAATCTTGATGGTCGCTGAATAGTATCCTTTGTCGATGTAATAATCCTTGATGGTTTTGATCGCGTTGTTCTTCACGTTATCCGTACTTATCGTCATTGTGCGCAGGTCAAGTTTTTCGCGCAGGTTGTCGGCTTCCGATTTTTTGATGCCGTTGATGACATACTTGGTCATGCGCGGCGATTCTTTCAAACTAATCACGAGGTACACGTCGTTGCCGCGAAACTCAGCTGCATATATGCCGATGTCGGTGAAGAGCTTTTGCTTCCAAAGTTTACGAATGGCATCGGTAATGGCATCACCCGGAATAGTCACTTCATCACCTTCTTGCAATCCGCTGAAAAGTTTGATGGCTTGCACATCGGTATACTCTGACCCAACAACTGTAAGGCCGGCAATGCGGTAATTGAGTGGTGCGGCATAATCAACTTGATTACCAATGATGGTTTGAGCTGAAACCGATGTCAGGGAAGCAATCAGCAAGCCCAATGTCAGGAGCAATGCGGAGATGCGGATAGTAAGAGTAGGCTTAGATGGCTTCCGCATCGCTGGTAATGTCGTTATTGGATTCCTGGGCAATTTGCTCTGATGTTTTACCGAAGCGGCGCTCACGCGATTGAAAATCGACGATTCCGGCGAAGAAATCTTCTTCCCGGAAATCAGGCCACAAGGTTTGGGTGAAATAAAGTTCGGCGTAGGCAATTTGCCACAATAGAAAATTGCTGATGCGCTCTTCGCCGCTGGTGCGCATAAGTAGTTCCGGATCCGGAAAACGGGCAGTTGTAAGTTTAGATGAAAATAATTCATCCGTCACTTCATCAGGTGAGGTTCCTTCTTCGATAATCTGCTTCACTGCATGGGTTATTTCCCAGCGAGCACTATAGTTGAGAGCGAGTATCAAGTTCACGCGATTGTGCTTGGATGTGTGATCCATCGCTCGCTGCAGTTCAACTTGACATTCTGTGGGAAGGTTGTTTATATCGCCGATAGCGTGAAGGCGTATCTGGTTTTCATCGAGCTCGTCCAGTTCGCCCACAATGGTTTGTACCAGCAGGTTCATCAAGGCGTCTACTTCTTCTTTCGGACGGTTCCAGTTTTCGGTTGAAAAAGCATATAGGGTAAGGTATTCGACACCGGATTTAGTGGCGGCCTTAAGCGATGCGCGCACGGATTCAACCCCATGCGAATGGCCAAAGATGCGCTCGCGCCCTTGGCTCTTGGCCCATCGACCGTTGCCATCCATGATGATAGCCACATGCCGGGGCACTCTCGTCTTATCAATCTTGTCCAGTAAACTCATGTCGCTTGACAGCGCGGAATTCTTTCCGCGACGCGCAAATTTAGGGCTTTTGCCTTGCTAATGCGACTCTTAAAAAAGGTTGAAATTTGATTTTATCGACTATTCATGCTCCCAACATGAGGTAGCCTTGCGGTCGAGGCGAATGTTGAGGGAAACCATGGAGAAGAAGTAGTAATCTTTTCGGCCAGGGTCGCCACGTTGTAGGCCACCGTTGTTATTGCCTGCAGCGTTCGGTATTTCCTGTTGAATACTGCGATCAGAGAGCAGTGCCGCAAGTTGGCCATTCAAATCAGCAAGCAGTCCGGGGTCGATGTATTTTCCGGAAATATCATCCACATAATCGGTCCAGGTCTTGCGCACACCCCATTCGATGCTCAGCCCGAAAATGGCGAAGAGGTTGGTTTTGATACCGGCCCCAAACGGTACCGAAAACATGTTAGTCTTGTATTTCTGGTCGCCGAATTCGGTGCCTTGCCCCTCAGTGCCGAGTGGCTGCAATTCATACCAAGTGCCTCGATATTCTGCCATAGGTCGCATGCGGAAATATCCCAATCCGGCAAACAGATAAGGTGAAATGGGAAATTTCGAATTGCCAAGTTGGTAATTGAAGAAATTCAATTCCCCTTGCACACTTCCCTCAATAATCTGGTTTCGAAAACTTAGGTTACGATTGCGAATCCAGGGGTCTTCGCTGTCGGAGTCCCATGCTTCGATGACGTGATAAAGCACACTCGATTTCAATGTCCATCTGCGGTTGAAGTTGTTGCGGAAGGAAATGCCACCGCCGCTTTTTAAGCGAGTGCCAAAATGCTTGTACGGGTTAACCTCACCGATGTAGTAGCTCGTGCCCCACAATAGGCCCACATCCTTGCTGCGCTCGAATTTGTTTTTCTGAGCGGAAGCAGGTATAACCAGCATCATCACCATTATGGTGAATAGGAACTTCATGGCTATGGCAACGCGGTGGATTTTCATCTATTGTCTGCTATACGAATAAGCGTATTAAAAGGTTGCTGCTAATTATGTGCGCTTACTTCGGGCATCCAATCCCCAACCCATTTTTTGCCGAATAGTATTGAAGAAGCCGAAGCCCGTTAAGGTCACCAAGTGAAACTCGAAATTGGCTCGTGTGAGGTCAATGATGGTTTCATTGTCTATCACAAATGTGCGACTGTCGAGAGTGAGCAAGAACTGAGGTTCACGGCCTTCGGCGCGCAAGGAAACCTTGCTGGTATTGGAAATTACAAATGGACGCACGTTGAGGTTGTGCGGTGCAATGGGAGTCAAAATGACATTGTTGCTTTCGGGCATCACAATGGGGCCGCCACAGCTGAGCGAGTAGGCCGTTGATCCTGTAGGTGTGGCCACAATCAATCCATCCGCCCAGTAGGTGCTCATGAATTGGTCGTTCACATAAGCATGAATGGTAATCATGCTATTGCGCTGTTTGTTGGTGATGGTCACGTCGTTGAGTGCAAAAGGAAAATCGCCAAATTCCTGCTGCGAGCTTCTTACTTCAATCAGTGAGCGCTTATCGAGAGTATAATCCTGATTTACCAAGGCCTCAATGGCCATGTCAATTGAATCTTTGGAAATAGGGGAAAGAAAACCTAAGCGTCCCGTATTGATGCCAAGCACCGGAATACGACTGTCGCGAATAATAGCTGCAGTTTCTAGTAATGTGCCATCACCGCCTACACTGAGTAAAAAGCTAACGCCTTGTAAATCTTCCGTTGTGCGAAAAATCTCGGCATTGCCGGGCAGGGCAACTTTGTGGGTGAGAAAAAGGTAGAATTTCTCATGAATGACAATACCAATGCCTCGGCGTACGATGGATTCAAGGAGCTTTTCAATGTTCTCAGTGAATTCATCATCGAAGCGTTTTCCGTATAGCGCTATTTTCAAGGCGGGTAGATTTTTAATGCAAATTAAAGCAGAAGCCATTCGACGGGCGAATGGCTTCCGGATATTCTCGATATTTTACTTGCGGCAACTAGATGTTCAGTATGCGCATCAATTCGTCGTAGCGTTTGCGCAGGTCTTCGGTATAGGCAGTTTCCTGAAACGAAGCTTTTACATGGTAGCTGAATCGTTCAAAACTATTCATTATGGCGTTGATGTCGGGTTGATTGATTTTGATGTTCACCTCAATTTTTCCGCCTTCTCCTGGGCTCACTGCAATGCTCAAAATTTTGGCGTTATTTTCTTCAATAATGCGGGAAATCTGCTGCATGCTGTAGTCTCTGTCCCACATTTCTAGCACAATGATACCGCCGCGCTGGTTGGCTCCTAGCATTTCTGATAAATGTTCTACCAAATCCTCAAGTCGGATGGAGCCCACATAATTGTTATCGGCATCAGTCACCGGAACAATGCTCAAGCGATGTTCGCTGGCCATTTTTAGTACATCGAGGATGTGCGCATCAGGAGCAACGCTTTGGCGCAGCAGTGGAAGTCCGTTGGAATCGCCTTTCAGTGTTTCCAATTCCATCAGAGCATCTTCGGCAATGAGGCCGAGAAACTTGCTGTTTTCTACTACGGGTAATTGCGAAATACGAAACTGATCCATCATATCCAACGCGGCCATAGGCTCGTCGGTAGCGCTTAGCGCAGGTATTTCGGAGGTCAGAAGGTGGCGCGATGTAATCACGGTGTTGTAGGATTAGTGAGTTTTTTATGGTTCCGTTTTAATGAACGAAGTTGAACTCGCAGCATTAAAATCGGACCAAAAACAGAATGAGTTTAATCATTGTGTCTTGGTACAAGGTTAAACATACGTCGTGGGGTAAAAGTTGCATTTTTCAATCAGTTTGTGAGGTGCATACGCCTGACTTATGCACAGGGCCTATGTTCAGATGTCAAAGCTGATTTGGAGGCTCATGTTTGCGCAGTTCCTTTGTTTCTTTGCCGTCCTATTTTTGGAGCATGACAAAGCTGAGTGTCAACATCAATAAAATCGCTACGTTGCGCAATGCACGCGGAGGCAATGACCCCGATGTGGTAAAAGCTGCCATGCGCATTGAGCAGTTCGGTGCCGAAGGCATCACGGTGCATCCTCGACCCGATGAGCGCCACATCCGTCGCAGCGATGTATATCAGCTGAAGGAAGCCGTCACCACCGAGTTCAATATTGAAGGATATCCATCGGAAGATTTCCTGCGCATGGTGCTTGAAGTGAAACCGCATCAGGTGACATTGGTGCCTGATCCTCCTGAAGCCATAACCTCAAATGCCGGTTGGGATGTCATTACCCATCAATCCATGCTGCGTGAAATCGTTGCACGCCTGCAATCCGCAGGCATACGTGTAAGTATTTTTCTGAATCCTCAACCCGAATTGGTAGAGCACGCTGCAAGCACGGGTACTGATCGCATAGAGCTCTACACGGAATCCTACGCCGTTGGTTTCCCATCGAATCCTGAATCAGCCATACAGCCATTTGTCGCAACTGCGGAAGAAGCGGCCAAACATGGTTTGGGTTTAAATGCTGGCCATGATTTATCATTCCGCAATCTGCACTATTTCGCTTCGCACATACCTAATCTGCTGGAGGTATCCATTGGCCATGCGCTTGTCAGTGATGCGCTTTTTTGGGGATTAGAGAACACAGTGAATCTGTACAAACGCGAATTGCACCGGCCATGAAGTTGAATTATCGCGCGTTTGGTGAAGGTCCTCCGTTGCTCATATTGCATGGACTTTTCGGTAGTTCCGATAATTGGCAAACGCACGCTCGCAGGTACGCCGAACATTATTCTGTTTATCTCATCGATCAGCGCAATCACGGTCAGTCGCCACATGATACACACATCAATTATGACGCGATGGCCGATGATCTTTTTGAGTTGGTTGCAGAGATGGGTTTGCGCGATGTGAGACTAATAGGACATTCCATGGGTGGTA
>CANHPZ010000009.1 GCA_947462725.1 Flavobacteriales bacterium | reverse complement strand
GATCGAAGCATGCTTTGGTGTGATGAGCAGTTAAACATTAATTGGGGAGTTGCTGATCCCATCGTTTCGGAAAAAGACAAGAATGCACAGCGTTTGGCAGACTTCGAATCTCCTTTTTTCTAAGCATCGATGAATCGCAGGGTATACATCATAGCGGCACTCATAGGCATATGCACATCGTTGTTGGTAGTGACACTGTTTAGTTTCGTGTTAAAGTCTAAACCGACCAAGCAAGAGAACCAGGCGTATTTCGACGTTATCAATGGTCGCTATAGAATTTATGCCTTACCTCTTCCTGATCAACTTGAGTTTGCAGGAGAGATGGTGCCTTTTGATGATACCGATGCCCGTGAACGGTTTGATCGCGAACTCCTAGTCAACGTCTATTGGCATAGCAATACGCTGCTCTCTATCAAGCGCGCATACCGATGGTTTCCTATCATTGAACCGATTCTTAAGGCTAATGAAATTCCAGATGATTTCAAGTACTTGGCGGTTATTGAAAGTGGCCTCACCAATGCGTCGTCGCCGGCAGGTGCAAAGGGATTTTGGCAATTCCTGGAGGAAACAGGGACGAGTTATGGTCTTGAAATCACTGATGAAGTGGACGAGCGATATCATGTAGAAAAAAGCACATATGCTGCATGCCATTTTCTCAAAGACGCTTATGATCGCCATGGCTCTTGGGCGATGGCGGCTGCATCATACAACATGGGTATGGGAGGACTGCAGCGACAGGTTACCCGTCAAGGTGAAACGGCCTATTGGGATTTGCTTCTCAATGAGGAAACAGGACGTTATGTCTATCGCATTCTCGCCATGAAGGAAATTTTCAATCACGCCGATCAATATGGCTTTGTCATTCGTCCGGCTGAGTTATATGAGCCTTATCGCTTTCAAACGATATCAGTTGACTCTAGCATTTCAGATTTGGCGGTATTTGCTAAACAGCAAGGAACCAATTACAAGATGCTCAAGGTATATAATCCGTGGTTGCGTGAGAATTTTCTGCGCAACAAAGAGCGAAAGAAATACGAGTTTAAAATTCCACAGTAAAGGCTACACCACTTAGTCGCGTGGTTTCTTTTCCGTCAATAATCTCTTTGAGCAGCATGGATTGTGCTGCCTGTGTTTCCATCACCTCCGCCATGTTTTTCACTGCGCCTGCAGGAACATTTCCTGCTATCAATTGCGACATCCAATGAGTGCTTGACTCTTGTAAAAAGGCCTTTGAGAGTATGCTGAATAAATCGCTACGATTATTCACGCGGAGCTGATTGCTTAAAAATCGAGGGTCAGATGCAGCGTCATCACAGGAAAGAATTTTGCACAACGTTTTGAATTGCGCATCGCTGCCAACCGCAAGTACGATGTGTTTTCCATCTGCGCATGGCATGGTTTCTCCATAAGGCGCTATGTTGGGATGCAAGGATCCTGATGCCTGTGGCAGGTGACCGGCCATGAGAAAATTGGTAGCTTGGTTGACCAACGCAGTTAGTGCAGCTTGCTCAAGTGAGCAACTCACTTTGCAACCCTTGCCATTGCGCTCACGTGCAATGAGCCCGCATAAAATTCCTTCCTTCAATTGATGGGCAGCAATAACATCAATCATGGCAACAGGCATTTTCAATGGACCACTTTGCGCATTGCCGTTCATATACATGTGACCACTTTCAGCTTGCAGCACTACATCATATGCTACACGTCTTGGGTCGGATGCAAATCCATGCAGGGAGGCATATATAGCTTGAGGTTGCAAGCGATGCACATCGGCAGCTGTCAGTTCAAATTTTACATCATCTCCGTGCTTGAAGTTGACAATCACGATGTCGCTTTGGACAATGAGTGCCTCTAATTCCTGGCGATGTGCAGCACTTCCCAAGTCAAGTTTGCGATACTGCTTGTTGTAATTTACTGCGCAGAAATATGCACTGATGTCCGATGTCGTGTCTTCGGATTTTAATTTCCATGAACGTGTCACATCACCACCATTATTCGGATTTTCAACCTTGATGACTGTGGCTCCGAGCTCAGCAAAAAAAGTAGCAACCGATGGGCCGGCGAGCACCGTAGACAGGTCGAGTATCTGTAGGTCTTTGAATAGTGCGTTCATTACCCAAAACTACATCATTGTTCTTGCAAGGCGTCTTTGTATGTTTTCAAAACTCGCTCACGAGCAACTTTATGATCGACAATCGGAGCAGGATATGCGGCAGTGCCCCATTCAGGAACCCATTGTTTGATGTAGGTGTGCTGTGGGTCGAATTTTTCGGTTTGCAATTCCGGGTTGAATACTCTGAAATACGGCGCCGCATCGCATCCACTGCTTGCAGCCCATTGCCAACCTCCCACGTTGCTTGCCAATTCAAAGTCGAGCAATTTTTCCGCAAAATATCGCTCGCCCCAGCGCCAATCGATGAGTAAGTGTTTGGTCAGAAAACTGGCTACGATCATGCGCACGCGATTGTGCATGAATCCGGTTGCATTCAATTCGCGCATGCCGGCGTCGACGATAGGATATCCCGTCATGCCCGAGCACCACGCCTTGAATTCATCTTCATTGTTTCTCCACGGAATGCGGTCATACGCCGGCTTAAACGCTTGATGCACGGTGAGTGGAAAGTGATAGATAATCATCTGGTAGAAATCTCTCCAGATTAACTCGTTCAACCACTTTTCGTTTTCCTGCCAACCCTCAATCGCTAAAGTTCTAATGCTTATAGTACCAAAGCGTAAATGCAAACTCAGTCGGGTGGTGCCTCGAATCGAAGGTATGTCGCGGGTAATATGGTAGTTTCTGATAATACCTAAATCCACTTGAGGTGAAGGAAAAACTGTGTCGGATACTTGACGCATCCCCATGGATTCAAGCGATCGGATAGGCGTTGGCTGCAGAGGCAATAGGCATGATTTCAAAGCACTACAATCAAACGGTGCGAAGGCAGAATCTGTGATTTTCGATTTCCATTTCTTGCTGTACGGTGTGAACACGGTGTACGGTTTTCCATCGTCCTTAAGCACTTCGTTTTTTTCGAAAATCACATGGTCTTTGTATCCTGTCATGGCAATGCCGCGCATCTGGAGCATTTCGTATATGGACTTGTCGCGCCCGCGCGCATAGGGTTCATAGTCACGATTACAAAACACATGTGATACTTCATTGCGCTCAATAATTTCTTTCCACACCTCGACGGGGTCGCCGTAGTAAGTCTGAAGCGAACTGCCCCAAGACGCGAGTTGATCATTCATGGCCACCAAGGATGCATGGATGAAGGCAAGTCGGGCATCGGCCTTGTTGCTCAACTTCTCAAGAATATTCGAATCGAATATGAAGATGCACATCACCTTCTTTCCGGATTGAATGGCCGCGTGGAGAGCGTGGTTATCGCTCAAGCGTAAATCGCGACGAAACCAATGGATGGCTATTTTTTCAGTCATCTAGGAGTGATTTGTTAGTTGAAACATCGGCAAGACGCAATGGTTCGTGACGGTGTCGTGGGTTAAACCTTAGGGTCGGCTTCTTCAAGAAGTTGTTTGCGATAGAGTGCGGCATATGCACCATCTTGCGCTAACAACTCTTCGTGGGTGCCTCTTGCCATTACTTTGCCCTGGTCCAAAAAGATAATCTGATCAGCATCTTTGATGGTAGATATTCGGTGGGCTATGACGATGCTGGTTTTGCCTTGCATAACCTTGCGCAGTCCTTTGATGATGCGGTCTTCGGTTTGAGTGTCCACAGCGCTGAGACAGTCATCGAAAATGAGAATGTCGGGATTTTTCGCAATAGCGCGAGCAATCGAAATGCGCTGCTTCTGTCCGCCACTAAGGTTGATTCCACGCTCACCAAGCAAGGTGTCATAGCCATCGGGAAAAGCCATGATATTGTCGTGCACATCTGCTCTGCGAGCTGCCTCGATTATATCCTCTTCGCTAGGATCACAGCCAAAGCGAATGTTGTTGCGAATTGAATCTGAAAACAGAAATACTTCTTGAGTCACATAGCCGATTTGATTGCGCAGCTCGGAGAGTGACACTGTGCTTAGCTCTTTACCATCAATCGTAATTTTTCCGGATGTGGGGTCCATCATGCGCGGCATCAACTGCGCTATGGTGGATTTTCCGCTGCCTGTGCGACCAATGACACCAAGGGTTTTTCCTTTTTCAATAGTGAAACTGACGTCATCCAACGCCTTCACTCCGCTATCACCATAGTTTAATGAAACGTGGTCGAACTGAATTGTGCCTGCGCTGAAGGTGACAGGTTGAGCCGGTGTTTGAATGTCGGGACGCGTTTGAAGGAATTCATTGATTCGACCTTGGCTTGCTTCTGCTTTTTGGACCAAACTGGTTACCCAACCTACAACAGCAAAGGGCCAGGTGAGTATGTTGACATAAAAGACAAACTGCACAATTACCCCGGGTGAAATTTCTCCGGCCATCACTTTGTGCGCGCCAACGTATACGGTAAGTATGGTGCTGAGGCCAACGAGAATAACAATGACCGGCATAAACAGTGCATCGATGCGAACCAGGTTTAGTTGTTTCCCTCTGTACGTGGCGCTTTCATCAGTAAAAGAAGTTGAGTAATGATCTTCTCTATGGAAAGCACGCAACACGCGAATGCCGGAAATGGTCTCTTGAACCATGGCACTCAGTCGCGATTGCTGCTGCTGCACGAGCTCGGATTTTTTGTTTATGGTTTGGCTCACGTAATAAATCGCCAACATCATGAATGGCAGTGGTGACAATGTGTACAGCGTTAATTCAACGTCGATTTGTAGCATCACCACAGTGCACATCACCACCATTACAATGAGGTTGAGGGTGTACATCACCGCCGGTCCTGTATACATGCGAACGCGATTGACATCTTCACTAATACGGTTCATCAAATCACCGGTGCGGTTGCGCTTGTAAAAGGCTGCATCGAGATCTTGGTATTTGTTGTAAACCTCATTCTTAAGGTCATATTCGATATGACGAGACATCACAATCAGGGCTTGACGCTGGTAGAAAAGGAATACGCCTTTCACGATAAACATCACCAAATAAAGAAGTGCAAGAAGCAGACCCATACGCACCACTGTATCGGCATAGTTGGATGTGTTGAGGGTAATGTCGGAGGCACTGCTGCCTATCCAACTTGCGATGTGTTGAAAGCTGGATGGTGCTTGCAATATTTGGTCGGTTCCCAGGTCGTTCTTAACTCGCAACGCATCGGCAAGAAAATCGATCCCATCACGAACAACTACCGGGGCATACACGCTGAAAATGTTGCCAATAGCTATCAACAAGAATCCCATCAACAGTCGTCCTCTGTATTTCCAGAAGTACTTGTTGAGATAGGCCAGTTGTTTCATAATTGATTGCCCGAAGTTAGGGCATTTATCAGAATTCGAAATTCCAGGTGATGCTTGGCAGGATAGGGAAGAGGCTGACCTGATAAGCCTTAACTTGAAATACACCCGTTTGCAATTGACCTTCTGTTCCGAAATAAATGAAGTAAGGGTTCTTGCGATTGTACAAGTTGTAGATTGAGAAGTTGAGGCTGCTTTTGAATTTGGATTTCCGCTCTGGGGCATCAGTCAAATCGCGATGTCTATTGCGCAAGTGCCAAGTGGCAGAGATATCAGCACGATGATATGGCGCCATGCGGAAACTGTTTCGCGCGCCGTACACGTCAATAATTTGATTTTCGTAGAAATAGCGTTCCACCGGTAGTGTGATGGCACTGCCCGTGGCGTAAACAAACACGAAACCTAGATCGAGACGAGGAAGGAGTTTGTAATTCAATACTACGCTAACATCGTGTCTGCGATCCCAGCGCGTGGGATATGAGGTGCCGTTGTTGATGGCGGCAAACGTGCGTGTGGTTTTTGACCATGTATAACCCAGCCAACCATTGAGATTACCCTTGGCTTTTTTCAGGAAGAATTCAGCTCCATAGCTCTCACCTTTTCCAAATACAAGAAGATTGTCGATGTTGTCGTTTATCGTCTGTTCGGGTTGTGCACCCTCCTTGTATTCGCTTTGGTTCTGCATGGTTTTGTAATACAGTTCCACGCTGCTTTCCCAAGTGTTGTTGTCGAAATTCTTGAAATAGCCGGCACTGTATTGCTCGCCGATTTGTGGCTTTAACACTTCTGTGCTGGGCAGCCAAACATCGGTTGGTAGTGAAGTAGGCGAGAGGCTGGTGAGATGTATGTACTGATAGTTGCGCATGTAACCGGCCTTGATACTGGCGGCCTTGCCTACGGTCCAACGCACGTTGAGGCGAGGCTCAAAACCTCCGTAGTACTTCACCAAATCGCCCTTGGAATAGTCAACTGTGGTGGTACTCACTAGTGAGCCCAAAGCACCATTTTCTGTTTTGATGTAGCGGGTGAACGGACCTACATGCGCAAAGAAAGAATAGCGCAATCCCGCGTTGAAGCTCAGTTTTTCACTGAGGTCAAACTCATCAAGCAAATAGCCCGCGGCCTCGTGAGAATACAGATGAGTTTTTTTACCGGTGTCGAACTCGGTGTCGCCGCTCTTGGCATATACACTGTTCGGAATGAAATCGTGATGCGTGTAGTCTACGCCCCACTTGATGCGATGCAAGTAATTGGGGTAATAGCTCCATTGCACCTTCGCTCCCAAATCTTTGATTCCGCTGGATAGCGTGAACTCAAAACTTTCCTGCACGGCCCCAAATGAAAAATGATAGTCGGTGTAAGTCAGAATCGAATTCATGAAGAGCTTGGGGTTGATCACGCGGTTCCAACGCAGCGTGCCGGTTGAATTGCCCCATGGAATTCGTGTATTGAAATTCGTTTTTTTACTCGCATAATTGAAAACATCGCGGCCAAAGTAACCGCTGAGGAACAGTTGATCGCGACTCGAAAGTTTCCAGTTCAATTTGGCATTCACATCGTAGAAATAGTAGCCAGAACCGTATGCATTGGCGGTAGGTTTAATGAAGGGCTTTACGAGCATGTCGATGTAGGTGCGTCGCGCGCTCACGATGAATGAGGCTGTGTCTTTTTTAATCGGACCTTCAATCGTGAGGCGTGAAGAGATGGTGCCAATGCCGCCCTGGGTGTGCAACTTGCGTTGGTTGCCTTCCTTCAGAGAAACATCCAGTACAGAAGCCAGTCGACCGCCATAGCTCGCCGGAATGCCTCCTTTGGTGAGTTCTAGATTCTTCACTGCATCGCCATTGAAAACAGAGAAGAATCCAAACAAGTGAGAAGCATTGTAAACGGTCGCATTGTCGAGCAACACAAGGTTTTGATCAACTCCACCGCCTCGAACATAAAATCCGGCATTGCCTTCACCACTGCTTTTTACACCGGGAAGCAAGGTGATTGTTTTGAGAATGTCGACTTCGCCCAAAAGCACGGGAAGTGTTTTAACTTGGTCCATCTCGAGTCCGATTTTTCCAATATCGGTGCTCTGTGTATTATCCGTTCTTCCGGCTTCAATCTTCACTTCGTTGGTTTCAACTCCCGCGGGGTCAAGCTCCCAGGAAAGCTCAACGTCTTGCTGCATGTCGATAATAAAGGATTCAGATGCATATCCGAGTAAAGAAGCGGTAATGGAATGCTTACCTGCAGACAAACTCAAAGAGTAAAAACCGTAAGTGTTGGCACTCGTTCCTTTGTTGAGGTCGGTGCATTGCACAATAGCCCCCAAAAGCGACTCACCAGTTGTCGCATCTTTCACCGTTCCGCTTATGGTATAGCGGGTTTGAGCTGCCCCTATACAGGACGCTGTAAGAAAAAGAAGATGGAGGAAAAGTGGACGTAGGAGCATAAAAGCGCGCGCAAAATTAGGTTGAACCCCAACGATGTATCGTCAAGAATTTGTTACCACTGCAAAACCAGCGAGTCGTTATTTTGTTTTCGCCTGCACGATACGATTATTTTAGCACCGAACCTATGAACCTCATGCGACTGTCGACCGCTAGTTTATTACTCTGCTTGGCAGTTATGTTGCTGAGCACAACAACATCCGCGCAATATGAGAAGAAGACTATTGATGCGGTGCGCCTAACCGAATCACTACGATTGGATGGATTTCTCGATGAGCCATTTTGGAAGGATGTACCTGTAGCAACAGACTTTATAATGGATACCCCAAATCCGGGGATGCCCCTGGAGCAAAAAACTGATGTGAAGGTGGTGTATGATCATGAAGCTGTTTACATCGGAATTATGTGCTACGACTCAGCTCCTGACTCTATCTTGCATCAGCTCTGCGGACGTGATCAGTCGTGCAACTCCGACTATTGTGGTGTTATCTTTAGCTGTTACCGTGATGGCATTAATGGATTTACGTTTTTCTCATCACCCAATGGAGAACAGTACGACGCCCGCACCGATAACAATGGTGATGACGTGAGTTGGAATGCCGTGTGGTATTCCAAAGCGCGGATAACTGATAAAGGTTGGTCAGTGGAAATGAAAATCCCATTTGCGGCTTTGCGTTTTCAAAACTCTTCCGAGCTCACTTGGAACATCAACTTTGTGCGTGATGTGCGTCGCACAAGGCATCACGCCTATTGGAATGGAGTTGATTTGCGCACGGCCGGCCTTCTCACCCAAATGGGCACGCTCACCGGAATACGGAATATCGACACTCCACGACGCGTGTTTTTCTATCCATATACTAGCGGCTACGTGAATACCGCAGGCGATGGCAGCGGCGCGAGGCAGTCATCGGGTAGTTACAATTATGGTTTGGATTTGAAGCTTGGTTTGAGTGATGCGTTTACGCTCGATGCCACGCTAATCCCCGATTTCGGACAAACAATCAGCGATCAAAAGGTGCTGAATCTCTCTGCTTACGAACTGCAGTTTGCAGATAATCGACAGTTTTTTACCGAAGGAACCGAACTGTTTTCACGCGCCGGAATTTTTTACTCGCGCCGCATCGGTTTTGAAGCGCCATTGCGGTCCGGCAATTTGAATGGCCAACTGCAATCCAATGAAGTGGTGAGTGCCAACCCGAGCAAGGACCGCATTGCCAATGCCATGAAGATTTCGGGGAGAAACAAAAACAAGCTGGGAATAGGATTCTTCAATGCTGTAACACTGCCATCAGAAGCTATTGTTACCGATACCCTCTCGGGCGGCACGCGCAACGTCAATACTTCCAATCTTACGAATTACAATGTAACGGTGTTTGATCAGGTGCTTCCCAACAATTCGTTTGTGTCGCTCATCAACACCAGCGTGCTGCGAGGCGGCGACGATTATGATGCGGATGTGATGGGCACCGCCTTCGAAATTCGAAGTAAAAGCAATGTGTTTAGCATCAGCGGAAGCGGCAGTGCCAGTTATAAGTCCAGTCCCTATTATCGGCAAAAGGGTGTAGATGATCAGAATGGCTTTCGACAGGATGTGAGCCTCAATAAGATCAGCGGTAACTGGACATGCAGCGTTGGGCAATACGCAGAGAGCAACACGTACGATCCAAATGACCTTGGTTTCTTGGCGGCCAACAATTCTATTGGTGCCTGGCTTTACAATAGCTACGCGATATACAAACCTTTCGGTCGCTTCAACCGCATGTGGTCTGATTTAAATGTATTGTACAACAATTTGTATTTGCCGCGCAAGTTCACCGACATTACCATGGAGGCATCAGGTGGAATTACTACACGTAAATTCAACACCTACGGCTTCAATGCCTCGGGCAATCCCGTGCGTGGGTTCGACTACTTCGAGCCACGGGTGTGGGGAAAGTACTTTCGCACCTATACCAATGCCTTTGCTTATGTGTGGTACAGCAGCGACTACCGCAAGAAGGTGGCACTTGACCTTGGTGCCGGATATGGTACTTATGAGAACGAGGGAAGGTATCGCTTCAACTGGCGTGTGGCTCCTCGCTTCCGATTCAATGATCACCTATTCATGACCTACGTATATAGCTACCAAAGCCATGTGAATGACCTGGGTTATGCCTATGCTTTTGAAGATGAAGCCGGCACGCAGCCGCTCTTTGGCAAGCGCGATGTCATATCGCACACCAATGTGCTTACCGTCAATTACGCCTTCAATGCGTTCATGACGCTCAATACACGTATTCGCCATTATTGGGGTTTTACCAAGTTCAATGCGTTTTATAGCTTACTTGAAAACGGCGATTTGGCACTTAGCGACGTGACGGCCGACAACCAGAGTTTCAATACTTTCACTATTGACCTCATGTACACTTGGATTTTCACCCCTGGTAGTCAACTCAGTTTGGTGTGGAAAAACAACATCACCGGCTTCGATAGCTATGTGCCCACATCCTTGGGTACCGACCTCGATTACACGTTTGCCTTACCGCAAAACAACAGCTACAGTCTGAAGTTTATCTATTTCCTCGACTACCACAAGGTGAGGGATGTGTTGAGGTAGCCCCCGCAAAACTTATGCTTTGCGGCTATGCGGTTAAAAAAAAATAACCACAAAGCCGCACCGTTTTTTGGTTTCCCTCACGCAACCATCCCCATCCGATTAATGTCTATCTTGCACGTATGGACATCAACAGAGAATTGATTGACGGGTGTATCCGCGGGCAACGAGCCTCGCAGGATGCTCTGTACAAGAAATTTTCGTCGCTTCTCTTCGGTATTTGTTTGCGCTATGCACGCAACCGTATGGAAGCACAGGATGTCTTACAAGAGGTTTTCGTGAAGGTTTACAACAATATCGGCAGCTACAATAACGAAGGCAGCTTCGAAGGTTGGTTGCGACGAATTGCAGTAAACACTTCCATAACCAATTATAGGAAGAATCTGAAACATGCCTATCAGGCCGACGTAGACGAGCTCATTCGCACCAATGATGAGCCCATGCACTTCGAAGATCTGGAATTCACCGCAGAGGAAATGATGTTATGCATCGAAAATCTGCCCTCAGGCTACAAAACAGTATTCAATCTATACGTGGTCGAAGGCTTCATGCATAAGGAAATCAGCGATATGCTTGGTATTGACGTCAATACTTCTAAGTCGCAGCTTTCCCGCGCCAAGACTTACTTACAACGTGAACTGAAAAATATTGCAACAGTAAAAATTAAAGAGCATGTCTGAAGATCGTTTCTACAATCAGGTTCGCTCCACTATGGCGAACTATCAGCCCGAGGTGCCGGCATCGGCATATAGCGGAATGCGCAAGAAGCTTTGGTGGTCTAACTTCACCAAAATGAGCGCTACGCGATTCAATGTGTGGTATCTCGCAATCCTTGTTACAGGAGCAGCGGTAGCTTTGAACTTATCCTCTGAAACACCAGTGAACGAGGCCATTGTTGTCGAGCAATCAACACAGAGTGCTGAAACCGCTCAGCCCGTTCTTGAAGCGGCAAATGCCGCTCCTGCGGTGTTGCTTTCGAATGAGTCACAATGTTCTACCAAGAATGCACCGTCAGAGCGCAACTCGAATGGTCATGCGAAACAAATTTCAAATGAGACAGCATCGACCGGTCAAACTGTTGCAGAAGAAACTTCGGTTGGATCAAGCGATGCCCAACAAGTTTCGAATGCAACCGAGGTGAATACTGAAAAGGAATCACAACAGCCGACCTCTGGCGGCGCTAAGCGCGGCCTGAAAGTAAAAACCTATACGGACGGTCAGCAGAAAAAATAATTCCCACCTATCTTGCCAAGTAATAATCTAGGCAGGTGCATGCAGCGCAATTGAAATACTTCGTCCTTTTGGCGAGTTTCGTGTTTGGGGTGATGCCTTATTCGGGTATTGCATCCAATTGCTTGGATTTATTGTGTATGCGTGATACGCTCATCATTGATGGCGACACCATCTTTATAGAACGTGATGATAGTGCTTTGGCATCCGATTCAACAGCACTGCCCGAGAAGGGAACAGCGCCTATCGCCAAGCAGCGTCTTCATATTTGGAATGCGGGCGTTGGCTTGGGTGTAAACAACACGATTTCTTCCTTTCAAACTTTTAGTAGTAATCTATCCACTCTGAATGATTTCGTTGGAAGAAGACACCCCGTGCAAACGAATGCGCTAGCCTATGTTGACTTTGGGGCGCGCTTCGCATCCGTCAATTCTCCCAATGGAAAAATTGAGCTTTCATTAGTTACCGGCGCAGGCTTGAATCAAATCAAGTCGCAATACCTGACTCTGGTCAATGAAGATCAATTGCTAGTGGATAGTCTTCTGCGTTTTGGTAGTGAGGCGAATGAATTGTTCTATGAATATTTCACCATCACGGAACCACCGGACATTGGCGAAGTCGATACTTTTTTTGTGGATGTGGTCAGCCAGAAAATGACTTACAATACGCTGGATGTTCCACTGAAACTGCGTGTTACACTCAATCGCAACAACAGGCCCATAAGGTATTTCATCGAGTCGGGAATTGTCCGAAGATTTGTCCTGTCATCACAAATTCCGGCCAATCACTACCTGCTCAATTCGTCTGGAACTTGGCAAGCTTTCTCACCCAGTGATTTTATGCCCAAGCGATTGATAACACCGCATTTTGCTGCCGGCGTTGAGCGCAAATTGCCATTCCGTGGTGCGCTCGAACAACAGTATTTCACGTATGGTGCGAGTTTGGCTGCCTCACTCCCTTCCATATCCATTAACGAGGGGTCATTGCTTGTGCTGGATGTCAGCGCCTTTAGCATTACATTTTTCAGCAGATTCTTTTTTTAAGGAGAACGAAAGGCACTATGAATGCATTACATTAGCAAGGCTAAATTCGCTGTGATGAAATTCACGTTTCTAATTCTATTGTTGTTTGTTGCGTCGCTAATGCCGGCCCAGTTGGTCAATGGCAGTTTCGAAGCACTCAGTTCAATGCCCAACGGATTGGGTCAATGGCAGCGAGCTACTGGATGGAACAATGCCGGAAGCAGTATCTCAAGTCCAGATTTACTGCACTACGATGCTATTGATGCGTGTGATTTGCCGGAAACATCTATGGGTTTTGTGCAGTCTTTTGATGGCGATGCGGTTATGGGTGTGGCGGTTTGTCAGCGTGCAACTTCGAACAGAAGAGAATACATCGGCACGCAACTCTCATCTCCATTGCAAGTCGGTAAGCCATACGCAATTGGTTTTCGCATGACGAATGGAACGCATACTTCAACGGCACAGTCCGGGTTAGCGGTAGATAAAATTGGTTTGTTGTTTAGCGTAGACGCGCCGCTTCAGAATAATGATCAGCCTATCATGAATACTCCACAATTGAAGATTGAATCGGTGGTGTACTCAGAAGAATGGCAAACCTACATCTTCACGTTCATCCCTGAGTTGCCCTATCGCTACATGACCTTCGGATTGTTTGGCGATGACGATGACAAAAACATTCAAGTGCGCCGAGGCAGCGATCCTGCTGTTGCCTACTACTTTGTAGATTACTTTACTATTGATCCTTTGTTTGATACGTCGCATGAATTCGTGGATATCAAGGATACACCTGGCGCCAGGCCCCCTTTGACCTACGTGCCTGCGGAAGGCGAACGCGAGTTCTTCGTTCCCAACACATTTACGCCTAATGCCGACGGAAATAATGATGTGTTTTTGCCGGTATCTCAAACAATCAGCGATTGGACGTTTGAAATATTCAGCAATTGGGGCGACCGCGTCTATGTGGGCGATCATTACTCCACCGGATGGGATGGGTCTTGGAACGATACAAATTGTCCTGCCGGCAGCTATGTATGGCAGATTTCATACATGATTACTGAAGCCAATCGCAAGCCACGTCGTGAAGAGATTCGCGGCATGTTTCACTTGGTGCGCTGATGTTGCAATACTCGGTGTTCATTCCCTCAACCTTACTTTTGTCGCATGCAAATCGTTGAACGCTCTGGAAGCGACGTTCGGAAATTGGACGCATTGATTCATGCGCTGTTGAGCAAATCGCCTGCAGTAGCTTCTTGGGTCAATGGTTGGGCGGATATGAGTTCCATTCGACTTCAACTTGAAAAGCGAAGAGCTAAACGACCTTCAACAGAAACGCTTGCCGCCGTGATTTCTCGCCAATACGCTGGTGTTGCCATGTCTGATAAAACAGCGGTTAATCTGACAGCCCTGCACAATAGCGACGCTTTTACGGTTACAACCGGCCATCAACTGTGCATCCTTGGCGGACCGGCTTACTTCATCTACAAAATCCTAAGCACAATTAAACTCGCGAAGCTTATCCAATCGGAGTTTCCGGATGAGACCATTGTGCCGGTGTTTTGGATGGCTTCAGAAGATCACGATAAAGAAGAAATTAATCACATTCATATTCATGCTGAGAAACATGAGTGGTCCACTCCCCAGACAGGTGCAGTGGGAAGGTTTGAAACGCTGGAATTAGAATCATGGATTGAAGAAAATTGGGCGCTATTTCCTGCATCTGATTTGTCGGCAAGCAGCAAGGAAATGATGCTGAAGGCTTGTCGTCAAAGCTCCTCACTAGCCGGAGCAACACGCATGTGGGTGAATGAACTGTTGGGTGAATATGGATTGGTTATTTTGGATGCGGATGATAAAGAACTCAAGCGGTTATTCTCGCCTATCATGCTCAACGATGTATTCAAGCATCAATCCTTTGAAGCAGTGGCGGCAACGAGCCAAGCGATTCAGGCGGCTGGATTTCAAACGCAAGTGAATCCGCGTGAAATCAATCTATTTTATCTCTCAACGTCTTCTCGTGTGCGCATCGAGCAACATGCCAATGAGTGGCGAACAACGGATGGTCGCGCGCATTGGACGGAGCAAACGTTGCGACAAGAAATCGAAGAGCATCCCGATCGATTTAGTCCGAATGTGATTCTTCGTCCGTTGTATCAGGAAGTGCTTTTGCCTAACCTCGCCTATGTGGGTGGACCGGGCGAATTGGCCTATTGGATCCAACTGAAATCCATGTTTGACGCGTATGATGTCAACTTTCCTTGTTTGGTGCTTCGCGATAGCGCCATGGTGCTGACTCAATCAGCTCAACGCAAAATGGAAAAGTTGGGATTGAAGGTGGATGATTTATTTCGACCACAATTGGAAATTACCAATCAAATTCTCAAGGTTGATGACTGGTCAGTAGCGTCGGAATTGCAAACATTGGAAACAACATACGCAGCTATCGGCGATACACTATCTGCTATTGATGCTACACTCCGAGGTGCGGTCATGAGTGAGCTGCAAAAGGCTAAAGCCGGTATTGAGCATGTGCAGGGTAAGGCCCGCAAATCCCTGAAGCAGAAGGAAGAGGCGCGGTTGTCGCAAATCAATAAATTATGGAGTGAGATTTATCCCAATCAGCAACCTCAGGAACGTGTCGAGAATTTCTTTTCATTCTATCTACAATCTGATGAAAATCTAATTCATGCTTTGCTGGATTCATTTAATCCATTAGAAAACAAAGTAACGATAGCCCTTCTCGGATAGCGCCATTAACGGTGCGGCTGGTCGAGAAACGATTGGAGCAGAATGGCCGCGCTAATCATATCGATATTACCCTTGTCTCTGCGATCTGATTTTTTCATACCGGAAACAACCATCGATCGCGAAGCCATTTTACTGGTGAACATCTCATTGATACGATGCACTGCAACATCCGGAAATTTTTTATTGAATTGTTGCACAAATGTTTCTTGAAGTGCGGTTATTTCCGAGGCTTCACCATTGAGGCGACGGGCCTCACCAATTACCACTTCGCTAATTTTTTCCTTGGAGATTAATTTTTGCAACTCTTCCCATATGTGCTTTGTGGCTACTGTAGTAAGCGGTGCGGCTATGATTCGGGCCGAATCAGTAATGGCAATGCCTGTGCGTACGGTGCCGTAATCAATGCCTAAGACTTTACTCATCATCAAATTTTCAGGACGTGAATATGCACCAACTATTTTTGACCATATTTTTATTTCGTATGGATTACAGATCAATCATAGAATTTGCGTGGGAAAATCGCGCGGCACTCAAGGAAGCAGAAACAACAAAGGCTATTCGGTCTGTGATTGAAATGCTCGATAAGGGTGAGTTGCGCGTGGCCTCGCCTTCAGCCGATGGCACTTGGGAAGTAAACGAATGGGTAAAGAAGGCTGTGGTCATGTATTTCCCCATCCAGGAGATGAAAACGATGGAGGCTGGTCCGATGGAGTTCCATGATAAGATGGAGCTCAAGCGCGATTACGCTAAGCTTGGTGTTCGCGTTGTTCCTCACGCCGTAGCGCGGTATGGTTCATATTTGGCACCGGGCGTAATCATGATGCCTAGCTACGTAAACATTGGTGCATATGTGGATAGCGGAACTATGGTAGATACCTGGGCAACTGTGGGTAGCTGCGCACAAATTGGAAAGGATGTGCATCTGAGCGGAGGTGTTGGCATTGGCGGTGTGCTTGAACCGCTGCAAGCGTCACCCGTGATTATTGAAGACGGTGCGTTCATCGGTTCGCGCTGTATCGTAGTCGAAGGAGTGCGTGTGGGCAAGCAAGCTGTTCTTGGCGCGAATGTGGTGCTCACGAAAACAACGCGCATTATCGATGTCAGTGGCCCTGAGCCGGTTTCTTTTGTTGGAGAAATACCTGAGCGTTCCGTGGTTATTCCCGGAGTAATGAATAAACAATTTCCTGCCGGGGAATATGGAGTGCCTTGCGCTCTCATCATTGGAAAACGCAAGGAGAGCACCGATTTGAAGACGTCGCTCAATGATGCACTGCGCGAATACAGTGTTTCTGCGTGAGGAAAATACTGGTCATACAAACGGCTTTTATTGGCGATGTCATTTTGGCAACTGCCGTGCTTGAGCAGTTGCATCAACTAGTGCCCGAAGCATCTATCGATGTTCTCGTGCGCCAAGGGAATGAATCTCTGTTTCATGAGCATCCTTTTCTGCACAGAGTTTTGGTTTGGAATAAAAAACAGCGCAAGTATGCGCATCTATTCAGCTTGCTCACGACCATACGCAGTCAGAAATACGACATGGTTGTGAACCTTCAACGCTACACCGCATCCGCGGCGTTAACCGCTTTTTCGGGTGCCAAGCAACGTGTGGGTTTTGATTCGAATCCTTTGTCGGCGTTCTATTCAGTTAGAAAGCCTCATCGCCTGGGTCGATCCGGCGATGCACATTGGCAACATGAAGTTAATCGATGCTTGTCACTCATTGATTTTTTGGATACAAGTCACGATGCCCGACCAAAACTTTATCCGACTGCGGCCGACGTCAGTCGCATACAGTCATATGTGTCTAGTGAATTCATTACGATTAGCCCAGCCTCGGTTTGGTTTACCAAGCAAACTCCGCTCAAGGTTTGGAAGTCGTTGATTGAGCAGTATGCCGGAAAAGTGGTGTATTTGCTTGGCGGTGCTTCTGATGTCGAAATGTGCGAGCAATTGGCCCTTGGAAATGACCATGTGAAGGTATTGGCTGGTAACCTGTCGCTGCTTGAATCTGCTGCGCTGATGCAACGTGCGAAGATGAATTTTACCAACGATAGCGCCCCTTTGCATTTGTGCTCTGCTATGAATGCGCCTGTAACGGCTGTGTTTTGCAGTACAATTCCGGAATTTGGTTTTGGTCCGCTTTCGGAAAATAGCACGATCGTGCAGTCTGCGGAGAAGCCGGCGTGCAAGCCTTGCGGAATACATGGCCTTGCTCAATGTCCAAAGGGACATTTCAAATGTGGTGATATAGATATGAATCGATTGATTGCGCGATTGAAATAAAATGGCCTTATGAATTTTCGAACCGAAATACCCATCACCTCAGCGAACTGGAACCTGGATCACAGCGCAAAGCTCATGGTGTATGGTTCGTGTTTCGCACAACGAATTGGAAGTTGGCTCAATGATTATCGGTTCCAAATCAATCTCAATTCGCACGGCATTATTTTTCATCCCATAGCATTGGCGCGTGGAATTCAGCGTGCAGTGGATGCTCTCCCTTACACGGAACAAGATCTGTTGTTAAACAATGGGCTCTATGCCAGCTTGGATCATCACGGATCATTCAGTGCCGGTAATGCTCAGGATGCATTGTCGAAAATGAATGCACAACTATCAGCGGCGTCTTCCTTTTTACAGTCGGCAAATGTCATGGTTGTGACCTGGGGATCAGCTTGGGCCTATGAGCATTTGCACAGTGGCCGCATCGTGGCCAATTGTCACAAACTACCTCAGGCGGATTTTCGTAAAGTGCTTGTTGATCATGAAGCAATCTTTCAATCATGGTTTAACGTTGTTCAATCATTGCGACAATTAAATCCGGGCTTGCGTTTTATTTTCACGGTGAGTCCCGTGCGTTATTTGCGCGATGGTGCTCATGGCAATCAACTCTCCAAGGCGCATTTACTTTTAGCTGCTGAACGATTGACGGAGAGCCTTCCGAATGTGTCCTATTTCCCGGCCTACGAAATTGTGCTGGATGAACTGCGTGATTATCGTTTCTATTCTGAGGATATGCTTCACCCATCGCAACAGGCGGTTGATTATATCATCGAAAAGTTTCAGCACATGTACCTGACCGATGGTTGCAGAGAAACTATTTCAAAAATGGAGTCAATGGTGAAGTTCCTTCGTCATCGTCCATTGCATTTGGATGAAGCAGATTGGAATCAGGCCAAGGCGTCTAAAACGAAGCAAATGGATGAATTGATTCAATCGGTTTCATAAAAAAAAAGCCACCGAAGTGGCCTTATTCTATTCATGTAAGCTTATTACTTCTTGATTTCAGTAAAAGCCGAAGTCGCAATATTCAGGTGAAAATTAACCGAAGCATCCGCGGTTTGCAAAGCTTCATGACCTCCCATGCCGAGAACGGTTTTGTCAGCTGCGAGTACCTTGTATTGAAGGCTGAGCAGACGGCGGTCATTGTCGAATTGAGGAATGTATGTAAAGGTTAAACCTAGAGCACGCATGTCCTTGTTTAGTTGCGCCAATTGCTCACGTGTGGTCTGACCAGTGATGGTAATGTCAACCTGGGAAGGAGTGATAGTATTCTGCGCAAATAGCGTTGTGCAGGCTGTCGCAAGAATTGCTGCAACAAGAACTCGGATGATTTTCATGCTTTGGAATTTATACAGCAAGTTTAATCCAAAATTCATGTTGAAATACCCTGCCCCGGGAAATAATCATGGCGGCCGAAAGCCTACATTTGCCGCGCAATCACAAGAATTATGACAACAGCCCAGCAAAGGAAATTAGACGAAATTCGGACTGATCTTTTTAGCAACGATGACGCATTGGTAGCCAAGGCAATTTCGCGTTGCGAGGAGGAGGGAAGTGCACCGCTCGTGCAGCCGCTCATTGCATTTTATGCTTCGCAGGCTCCGGTAGCACTCCGACAACGTGTTGGAGCATTGCTGGGTTCCCTCAAGGTTTCCAATATCGAAGAGTACTTTGTAGCGGCGCTTGCCAATGCTGATTTCAGCCATGTGCACAAAGACCTGATTGGCTTCATGTGGAGCACGGGGCTTCAACCAGTAAGCGCAGTAGCGTTTATCACGAAGTTGGCCGCTGAGGGTGATTATTTCCTGACCCTTGAATGTTTGACGCTCCTGGAAAGTATTGAGGATACCATCTCAGAAGACCACTTGCTGGAAAGCATTGAGATGATGCACGCTACCCTCAACAATATGGAGAATACAGATCACCGTCGATTGATGGCAGAATATCTCGTTGTGCTCAATCGCCTGCGTGCTCAAGAAGATTTTAATTCCTAAACCTAAACAGCAACTATGAGCTGGATGAACGAATTTGTGCTGTCTGAAGAAGTACATGAAGCCCTCAATGCCCACGCCCCTGTTGTGGCTTTAGAGAGCACTATCATTTCGCATGGAATGCCTTTCCCGCAAAATTTGGAGGTAGCCCGTAGCGTGGAAGATGCTGTTCGAGAAAATGGCGCAGTACCCGCAACGATTGCCATTGTTCATGGCCGCATAGCGGTTGGACTTTCCTCTGATCAACTGGAACATTTTGCTCAAGCCAAGGGGGTTATGAAGTGCAGCCGACGTGACCTGCCCTATGCCATTACCCAGCAACTCAACGGTGCTACAACAGTTGCAGCCACCATGATAATTGCTGAAATGGCAGGTATTGACGTTTTTGCCACAGGCGGAATCGGTGGTGTCCATCGCGGTGCTGAATTGAGTTTTGATATCTCCGCTGATTTGAATGAGTTTGCACACACCTCAGTTGCCGTGATAAGCGCTGGAGCGAAGGCAATTCTTGATATACCAAAGACCCTCGAATATTTGGAAACTTGGGGTGTGCCTGTCATAGGTTACCGCACCAAACATTTCCCTGCATTTTACTCCCGCTCGTCGGGTATTGAATTGCCCAAGACATTGGATAGTGCCCACGACATTGCAGCTTTCATTCATGAGAAAAAACGGTTGAACTTGAAAGGCGGTGTATTGGTAGCCAATCCAATTCCTGAAGAATTTGAAATCCCGGCTGATGCCATTGAGCCGCATATCGCACAAGCCATTGAAATGGCTGCCTCAAATGGTATTCAGGGCAAGGAATTGACGCCCTACTTGCTGCGCACATTGAATGAAGTAACGCAAGGAAGAAGTCAGGTGGCCAATGAACAATTGGTTCTCCACAATGCGCGTTTGGCAGCATCAATTGCTGTCGAGCTAGCCAACATCAAGAAAAAGCGCTCTTTTATCGCTTTGTAAAATTCGATTTACCCGCCACCGATACCTATTTTAGCACCATGGCCAGAACGTTCGAAACTCCGGAACATATACTCACTGAAGAGAAAATTCGTCAGCGCATCCTCGAGGATTTTCGCCTCGTATGCATTTCACGCGAAGCGTCATTGCTTGGCAGAAAGGAAGTGCTTACCGGTAAAGCCAAATTCGGAATATTTGGCGACGGTAAGGAACTCGCTCAAATTGCAATGGCAAAGCAATTTCGCAATGGCGATTGGCGAAGCGGTTATTACCGCGATCAGACGTTCATGATGGCTATTGAAGCTCTGTCGGTGCAGCAATATTTCGCAGCACTCTATGCCCATACGGATGTGGAGCAAGAGCCCGCCAGCGGCGGACGTCAGATGGGTGGCCACTATGCTACCCGATTTCTCAATGAGGATGGCTCATGGAAGAATGTGGCTAATCTCAAAAATTCTTCTGCAGATATTTCACCCACGGCAGGGCAAATGCCCCGTTTGGTTGGATTGGCTCAAGCTTCGAAAATTTATAAGCAAGTGCCTGAACTTGCAACCTGGACCAACTTTAGCAATCAAGGAAATGAAGTAGCCTTCGGAACCATTGGCGATGCATCAACTAGCGAGGGTCTGTTTTGGGAAAGCATGAACGCCGCCGCAGTATTGGGCGTGCCCATGTGCATGAGTGTGTGGGATGACGGCTGGGGAATTTCTGTTCCGAAAAAATTTCAAACAGTAAAGGAAAGTATTTCCGAGGCGCTCAAAGGCTTCGAGAAAACTACGACTACCAATGGTATCAAGATTTTTAAAGTAAAGGGCTGGAACTATCCTGACCTGCTCATGACGTATGAAAAGGCGGTCAATTATTGCCGTGAAAATCATATTCCCGTTTTGGTGCATGTGGAAGAAATCACACAGCCGCAAGGACATAGCACCAGCGGTTCGCATGAACGTTATAAGTCCAAGGAATTGCTTTCTTGGTATGAGCAATACGATTGCATTGAGCAATTCAAGAAGTTTATTGTAACCGACGGATCAGCCTCTGAGAAGGAGTTGGATGAAATACGTGAGTCGGCGCGCAAGCTTGTTCGCGATGAACAGAAGAAGGCTTGGAGTGCATATCGCGCTGATGTGGATGCTGATATCGCCCAAGCGGTCGAAATGATTGCAGCGATGGGCACCGATGAGGCGCAGCAAGCCGCTGGCGAACTCAAGCGGTTATCGGATCCAATTCGTAAGGATGCATTCATAACTGCAAAGAAGGTGCTTAGGAGCAGTGCTGATTCGCCTCAGAAAGAAATGCTCGCGCAGTGGATTCAAGGATTGAAACTGAAATGCGACCAACGGTATTCTTCAACTCTTTATGCTGATAATGCGAATTCAGCTTTAAATGTTACTCCTGTTGAACCAAGTTATGATGCACAGCCTGAAATGGTGGATGGTCGACTGATTATTCGCGACAATTGGGATCACATACTTAGAACTCGTCCAGAGACTCTCATTTTCGGAGAAGATGTTGGGAAAATTGGTGGCGTGAACCAAACCGCTGAAGGCCTGCAAGAAAAATACGGCGATTTGCGTGTAAGCGATACCGGGATTCGTGAAGCCACAATTATCGGACAGGGTATTGGCCTGGCCATGCGCGGTCTGCGCCCCATCGCCGAAATTCAGTATCTCGATTACTTGTATTATGCGCTGCAGATCATGCGCGATGATTTGGCAACTGTGCATTGGAGAACACGCGGTGGCCAACGCGCACCATTGCTTATTTCTACACGTGGACATCGCCTGGAAGGTGTGTGGCATGCCGGAAGTCCAATGTCGGCCATTATCAATAGCGTGCGCGGAATGCACGTTTGCGTGCCCCGCAACATGACGCAAGCCGCGGGCATGTACAATACCCTGTTGCAAGCTCAAGAGCCGGCGCTCGTTGTGGAGTGTCTCAATGGTTATCGCTCCAAAGAACCGATGCCAAACAACATAGGTGAGTTTAGAATTCCTTTGGGTATACCCGAGATACTCCGCCAAGGCGGTGATGTGACTATTGTATCTTATGGATCGACATTGCACATATGCGCTGCAGCAGCTGCTACTCTGGCTGAGTATGGCGTAGAAGTAGAACTCATTGATGCTCGCACATTGTTGCCTTTTGATATTCATCATGGTATCGTGAAGTCGCTTCAAAAAACAAATAGAATTTTGTTTGTCGACGAAGATGTGCCGGGTGGCGCATCAGCTTACATGATGAATGAAGTTATTCATGCGCAAGGTGGATACCGCAATCTGGATTGTGCTCCACGCACACTTGCTGCTAAGGAACACTTGCCTGCTTATGGGAGCGATGGCGATTACTTCAGCAAGCCTTCAGCAGAAGATGTCTACGATGTTGTCATGGCAATGATGGCCGAGTGATCTATCCACAAACAGATGCTTGGAAAGTTGCACCTGATGCGATTCCCTTTTCGTTCGTTCGGTTAATTTCGCTTGTATGAAGCTTATATTGTTTCAGCGAATAGCGATCCTGCTTTCTATTTTGCTTTTTACCGCAGGCGCGCATGCTCAGTTGGTAAAAGGTAAAATCATTGATGCCTCCAGCGGAGAAGCGTTGTTTGGAGCAGTAGTAGGAGAGAGGGGTACCTCCAACGGAGTCACTACTGATTTCGAGGGTGAATTTCAATTGAAGGTTTCGTCCGTGCCTGTAACGCTTTCTATCGCGCTCATAGGTTACTTGAGTGCTGATGTAGTAGTGGCTGATTCCGATCAACGAATTACAATCAAACTCGAGCCCAACGACCAGTTGATGAAGGATGTGAACATCGTGAGCGATCGCATGCTGGAGAAACAAAAACAGAATCCACTCACGGTTGAAACAATGGATGCCATTGCGATCAAGGAAGCTCCTACCGGAAGTTTCTACGAAAGTCTTGGCACGCTGAAGGGCGTTGATATGACTTCTGCAAGTTTGGGCTTTCGGATTATCAATACACGCGGATTCAATAGCACATCTCCTGTGCGAACCCTTCAGTTGATTGACGGTGTCGACAATCAAAGTCCGGGGTTGAATTTTTCGCTAGGAAATTTTCTTGGAGCATGTGATCTTGATGTGAAGAAAGTGGAAATCGTGCAAGGCGCAAGTTCTGCTTTCTACGGCCCCGGCGCTTTCAACGGTGTAGTGAATATGGAAACCAAAGACCCGTTCACCTATCAGGGCCTTTCGGCTTCTGTGAAGGTAGGCGAGCGCAATTTGGTTGAGCCACAATTTCGATTTGCTGAGGCGATGAAGAACAGCAAGGGAGAGGAGTTTTTGGCTTATAAAATCAGTGCATACTACTTGCGCGCGCACGATTGGGAGGCCGATAACTATGGGGCAATAGACCAAAGTCCTGACAAGGAATCAAACCCAGGCAGATATGACGGAGTCAACGTTTATGGTGATGAGTACTTCCCGGCGATGGACTTGAGCGATGCCACACCCTGGAGTTACCGCGGAATAGGTACATTCTACCGAACAGGCTATAAGGAAACAGATGTGTTGGATTATGATACGAAGAACTTTAAAACCAATGCTGCTATTCATTGGCGATTGAATCCGTCTAAGGGTTACGAATCTGCGGAGCTCATACTTGCTACTAATGTGGGCAATGGCACTACGGTCTATCAAGGAGACAATCGATTCCGTTTGCGCGATATTTTTTTCATGCAGAACCGGGTCGAGTTGCGCAAGAAGGAGGATTTCTTCATTCGTGTTTATAGCACCCGCGAAGACGCAGGTAAAAGCTATGACCCGTATGCGACGTCTTTGAAGCTGTTGGATGAAGCGCGCACCGATGAGGATTGGTCAAAGGTCTACATCCGCTACTGGCAAGATAGTATTGACAGCCGAATGGATAATTTGAATTACCCAGGCTTAGTCCCGAATCCGGACTATAACGGAACGAACAACTTCTGGCTACCGTATGATTATGCGGGACATGACGCATGGCTGAATCAGTATCAGGATTCCTTGTCGCGCTGGCACAGCATGGTGGAGCAGTGGACCAATCAAGGTAATGCAGGTATTGTAGGTATTGACAGCATGGGATATCTCGCCCCAGGAAGCGCGCAGTTCAACGAGGCGTTTAATCGAATTACATCACTGAAAAATAATGAGGGAGAGGGAGGAACACGATTCTTTGATCGCTCTTCGCTCTATCACATGCAAGCGGAAAAACAGTTCAACTGGAGTCGATTGGATCAATTGAAAATTGGTGGTAATGTTCGATTATATACGCCGAACAGTGATGGAACTATTTTCAGTGATACGGCCGGAACGCGCATTACGAATAGTGAGTTTGGTGTATACGCCGGCATCGAGGAAAAAATGTTGGAAGACAAACTCATTGCACAAGTCACTGCTCGTGTCGACAAAAATCGCAATTTTGATTACGTCTATTCACCCGCTGCTAGCTTAGTGTTTCAACCCAAGAAAAATCATTACGCGCGTGTTTCATTTTCGTCGGCGCTGCGAAATCCGACCTTGGCAGATCAGTATTTATACCTAAATGTTGGGCCGGCAACCCTGAGCGGTAATCTCTATGGTGCCGATAGTTTGGTGACGCTCGACAGTTGGTTCAATTTCCGGGGTTCGCTCAATCGAGATACATTGGATTATTTCTCTGTAAATCCCATTAAACCCGAGCAAGTGCGCACCATTGAGGCAGGTTATCGCGCTTCTTTCGGGAATAAGCTCTATGTTGATGCAGGCTATTATTATAGCAGTTACACTCATTTTATCGGTTACATGATTGGTCTTGAAATCGAGTTTGATAATTCACCCATTGGATTACCTCGTGATGTTAAGGCATTTCGCTACGCTGCAAATTCGACGAACATCGTAAAAACGCAAGGAGCGAGTATCGGATTGAATTACTACATAAACAACTATTTGGCTGTGAATGCAAATTATAGTTGGAATAAGCTGGTTAAGACCGATGAGAATGATCCCATTATTCCTGCCTTCAATACGCCAACCAACAAATTCAATGTCGGTGCTTCACTGCGTGATTATGGCTTTGGTAAATCTCCAAGTATGAAGTGGGGGTTAGGGGTGAACTACAAATGGATTGAGGGGTTCGTTTTCGAAGGCAGTCCTCAGTTCACAGGATTTGTTCCTGGTTATGACCTTGTTGATGCGCAGGTGAATGCGACGTTGGTGAAGTCACATGTTAATTTCAAGCTTGGTGCATCCAACTTGCTCAATAGGATGAATATTCAAACCTATGGTGGGCCGCGCATAGGCCGCATGGCCTTTTTCGCTCTGACATACGAGATGTGAATAACTCGAAAAGGGCGATTTACTTCGTGAGTTTATTCAGTTAATTTCGTAGGAGAAACAATTTACTAATTAAATCTTCAAGCGATGAGAAAAATCTACTTTGTGATGGCCCTCTTCTCCGTGTTGACTTTGCCCGCGATGGCGCAACGTTACTTGGAGGAAGTTTTCACTGATGTTGAAGTGACTTCTAACGTCACTTACGGCATGAATGCTACTGTTTTGTATTACTCTGTCTTTGGCGAGGCCGTGCCTGAGCCTTTGATTTTGGACGTGTATGCTCCTGCTGGAGATGTTGAAACCAATCGTCCGGTGATTCTGTATTTTCACACAGGTAACTTTTTACCTTACCCACTGAACGGTGGCACCGGCGGTACTCGCACCGATAGTTCTGTTGTAGAAATCTGTTCTCGTTTTGCACGCATGGGTTATGTTGTTGCCTCTTGCGATTATCGTTTGGGTTGGAATCCGCTCGCACCTACGCAGCCGGAAAGAACTTGGGCACTTATCAATGCGGCATATCGTGGTGTTCAGGATTGCAGAACTGCTGTGCGTTACATGCGCCGCTCCGTGGCTGAAATGGGCAACCCATATGGCATCGATCCTTCGAAGGTTGCAGTTTGGGGACAGGGCACAGGTGGTTACATCGCCTTCGCTGCTGGTACATTGGATAATTGGATGGAGGATATTGCCACAATTCCTAAGTTCAATTGGGACCCATTTGGAACCGGGCCGATGCCTATGGTTATCGAGCAGGTCAATGGTAATGCTGATGGAACTACCGTTGGTATTAATCCACAAAGTGGTGATACCCTGTGCTACACGAACCACGAAGCTTATTCAAGTGAGTTCAACGTAATGGTCAATATGGGCGGAGCCATGGGCGATATTTCATGGCTTGAGGACACCTCAGTGCCTATGATTTCTTTCCATGTTCCAACAGATCCTTTTGCTCCTTATAACGTGGGTACGGTTATCGTCCCAACAACAAATGAGCAGGTTGTAGAAGTAACAGGTTCTTATGGCGTGCAGGAAATGGCCAATTCATTCACGAATAATACTGTTTTCGCAGGTGCTGAAACCTATGCCGCAGGTTTGCCATTTACCAATGCTGCAAATCAAGCCAACAATGGTTTCTACGGGTTGTATCCGTTTTTCCGCGCAAACAATCCTTATGATTCTAGCCCATGGGATTGGTGGAATCCGGCATTGGTGGATTCAATCAACAACGCGAATGGTTTGTTGACCAACCCTGATATGTCGGCTACAAAGGCACGCACATTCATTGATTCTATTCAAGGATATGCTGCTCCACGTATCATGTGCGCTTTGGATTTAGCTGGTAGCCCTTGCGCTGTGAACGTAAGTGAGCAGATCAGTGAGGTAAGCGTTTACCCCAATCCTACACAAGGATTGTTCATGGTGAACATGAAACAAGGGGAAATCATTGAATCAATAGAGGTTTACGATGTTATGGGTAAGCGTGTTTTCACGGCTAATCCATACAACTACCAAACTGCAATTGACTTGAGTGCATTTGCTAATGGAATGTACACGTTGAAAGTAAAGGGTGATCGCACTGCGCGCTCGATCAGAGTTCAAAAGATGTAATTGTCAATGGAATATGAAAAGGGGGCTTCGGCCCCCTTTTTTATTCAATAGAAAAGCCCACGTAAACGTGGGCTTTTCATTTATTCGATTGAATTATTTTTATTGCTTTACCGGAGCACCGATTGGCGCTTTCTCAGGAGCACCGCTTGGCACTGCGCCTGGATCAGGGCCAACTGTTCCTTTGATAGTAACAACTTTAACAGGAGTATTTACTGCGTTAGAGTTGATGGTTACCGATTTTTGGAAAGGACCAGGGCGCTTGGTGTCGTATTTCACATCAATGAAAGATGACGCACCAGGGGCAACTGGATTAGGATCGCACTTTGGAACTGTGCATCCGCATGAACCTTGGCAACCAGAGATGATAAGCGGCTCAGTTCCGGTGTTTGTTACCTTGAATTGGCAAGCGCCATTTCCGTCGAAAGCAACATCGCCATAATCGTGAGTGTCCTTATCCAAAGTAATGGCAGGGCCAGTAACCAATTCTGGTTGGGCAAAAGCGCTCAGGGCTGTTCCCAAAGCAATAGACAGTGTGAAGATTAGTTTTTTCATTGTACTAGTTGTTTATGCATAAAAAAACTCCCGTTCTTGAGAACGGAAGTTTTTGATTTCTTGAATTATTGATTGCCTCCGGCAGGTGCACCAGCTGGAGCCTTTTCAGGAGCACCGCTTGGAGCTGCGTTAGGATCAGGTCCAACATTTCCTTTGATACGAACAACCTTTACAGGTTCGTTGGTAGCATTGGAGTTGATGGTTACAGACTTGTTGATAGGACCAGGACGCTTGGTGTCATATTTCACTGTAATTACTGAATTTTCACCTGGAAGAATTGGGTTCGGATCACACTTAGGAACCGTGCAACCGCAAGATCCTTTGCACTTGCTGAGGATAAGTGGCTCATTACCTGTATTGGTAACTTTGAATTCGCAAGTACCGTCGCCGCCGAATGGAATGTCACCGTAATCGTGAACTTCTTTGTCAACTAAAATTGCAGGACCTGTGGCTACAGGTGTTTGGGCTGAAGCAACCACGAATGTTCCGATTGCGAATGCCAGTGAAAGGAGAACTTTTTTCATTGAAGTACTAATTTAAAAATGTTTAGCTTTTGTCAAATGTAGGAGTTTAGTGTTGGTGGCAAATGGATGCTTAACTAAACTTTAACAGTCGGTTTTCTTCGCTTGTCGAATACTGTGCCAAAAGATTTTCTAATGCTGGATTACTATTTTTTTCTGCGTGGTTCCGCTCGAAGTTGTGACTTCCAATACGTACATGCCCGCAGCCCAAGTCGTCACATTGATGTGTTGAGAGGAATTGTTCAAGTTGGTGCTCGAAACTATAGTTCCAGTAATATCTAAAACATCAACAGTAGCTTGCCCTTGGGACGTCACCGTGAATTTTTCTGAAGCAGGATTAGGAAACACTAAAATGCCATGGTGCTCTATGTTAGTGGCGCTATTGACAATTAGAAGATTGCTTCCACCACATCCGGCTGCGTTGCTCGCTTGAATTTGGTATACATCACCTCCAAGCGGCTGCTGTGTGCCGCCAACGATTTCTGCGCCATCCACATTCCAAATGAGGTTTTCAGCGTTTTGGCAATTGGTGCAAACAACAAATCCATTTGCTTGGTCAATAGTTAATGTGGGTATAAACTGATCGAATACTTCAATGGTAAGAGCTACGCTGGATGTGGTAGAATTGCCGGTGCAGCTCAATTCAGCGCTATAGGTGCCTGGAGTTTCGTAGGTAACTATGGAGTTTCCTGAAAAATCCTCGACAATGGAAACGCCGCTATAGAGCGTGCAGATCATGGAGGAAACAGTGTCTGTTGTATTGAAAAACTCAACTGATAATGGAGCACAACCACTTTGTACACTCGTGGCTATGGATGTTTCCAATATTTCAAGGCTGGCAGAATTGCCACCACATCCTTGGTTGTTCGTTATCTCTAAGGTATAGGTGCCGTTCTGTGTTTGGCCGAAGAGGTCAGCTGCAACGCTGGTTGCGGTTGCATTGTTTATAGCAATTTCGTTGAGGAACCACTGACAAGAAAGATTCGCGCAATTCGAGCAGGATATGTATTGTGTCTGGGCATCATACGATAAAACTGGAGCTGAAGGTGTCGGAAGTACTTCGATGGTAATGCTCGTATCGGCTGTTGCTGTGCCTAGACTTATGGAATATGTAAGCGTGTATATTCCCGACTGGTCTAAGGTGTAACTGAAATTGGGGGAGCAGGTTTGTGCTATAGTTGTGCCATTGATTGCATAGCTGCAAATCGTATTACTCTCAATTGCGTTGTGATTGGCAATTTGAAAAGTTAGCGGCGGACATCCGGTCAAATCGATGGCATCAATGGCGGTAAATAAAAATCGGCAACTGCCGTCGTCGTCATTGGCAAACGGATCGTAGTTGAGGGCATTGGATGACGTGCAGCCAGGAAAGCGACACGTTCCGTTGTCATATGTAGCAAATGCATTGTAGTTACCAGCTTCTGCGTTCATACATCCGCCGACCACACACGTCCCGTTATCAAAATTGGCGGCAGAGTCATAGTTGTCTGCGTCTTCATTGGTGCAACCGGAATAGCGACATGATCCATCCGCAATGTTTGCGCTAGCTTCGAAATTCATGGCTTGTGTATCCATACAACCGGGCTGCGCGTTGGCAGCAAACAAGCTCAGGCGCACCTGAAAAGATTTCGCACTGATAAGGGAAGCGTTGATGTTGGGGTAACGCACCAATGACGACTCGCCATAACTTTTACCGCTGCGAGCAATAAAAAAAGGTTGAACCGAGTCGATTTCTTGAACCATAACGAGATAACTGCTGTCAGCAACCATTTGGAAGGGCTGTTCAAAATCCAAATACACCATGCGTTCTTCACCAAGCTCATTCAGATCCGCATAATTTACCGAATAAACATTACTAGTGGCCAAGAGAGAGTCGAATGCTTCGTTATATACGATAGCGCGAATTTGTTTGCCCAGCTCTGTGCCTTCAGCAATGCCAACTTGCACTGAATGGCAGTATCGATTCATTTCCGGATTATTAAAGAAATTCCCATAAGCACATAGGTATTGCTCATAGAAACTATCAGCGATGTATTTCCCTTCCATAGGGCCTTCATCCTTGGCGTAGGTGTATGGAGTGACAGAAAAATCGAGTGAGACGCTGTTATTCAATGGAGCTTCGTCGATGCTGTCTTGACGGAATTCCAGTTGGATGGTGTAATCGCCTATACCATCAGGTTCAAAGCCTGCTGCGAGATTGAATTCGTTGCTTTGTCCTGCAATAATGGTTTGAGCAGCGCTGTTTTGATTGTAGACTTCGGTAGTTTCATTTTTTACAACGGTGCTATTGAGGCGAACTCCGGTTTGATTGAAGGAGCCAACATTAAGGGCTGTGCCATTGAAATTCAGTGTTGGAAAGAATACCGCTGGATATTGATCATATTCCAAATTGGCGATGGAGGTTAAGCCATTAATATCCGGATTGTTGGTGTAACCTGCGGATGTGAGTATGAGATCATTGGAGTTGGGAACGTACACTGAAATATCGTCTAATAGCCACCAGTAATAAACTCCTGAATAGATGAACTTGAATTGTACGCTGGGTTGATTGGCAGCCCAGTTGGAAATATTGACTGATTGCCATTCGACGTTTGCTGACTGAGAACCCGAATTATTGCTCAGAATATCCGTCCAGGTTGTACCTTGATTGGTTGAAATCTGAACCTTGGTTGTTGTTTGAAAGTGTCGATATTGCTGCTGAAACGTCAATACAGCAGATGAAATAGTTGAAAAATCAATTTCGCTTGTTATGAGCCACGCTGTATGAGGAGCAGGATCGACTCCCGATCCAAGTCCGGCCCCACAAGCCGTTCCAGCATCATCCCAGTGATTGCCATCGAAAATTACGAAACCATTCGACTGTGTGAGTGAGGCGATCGGAGCTGCTATTGCAGAGCATGAGCCGCGCGCTCCTACAGTTGTGTTGGGCTCTGTGTTTGGACCTCGATACTCCCAATGCGCGAGATCGGTGGTGCTATTTATACCAACGATCCAATCTTGAGGAATGCCATTGGAAAAATCCCAACTTACAACAGGTTCACCATATACCTGCGCGACAATGCGATGAGATAATACAATACTGGCTAATAGAAATAAGGAACGTACTAACTTCTGCATAGTAGTGATTTACACCTAAAATTTTTCAAAGCGAATGTATTGAATCCAATTCGAATTGGTCATTTAAACCTTCTTAATTTGACCTATCATATCGAGGATCATTCCGTCTGAAAGACCAATTTTAGGAACTAGCATTTCCTTTATGTTGGCTAACTGCAGGATTTTGATGTAAATGTCGCAAGCCGGGAGAATAACATCAGCGCGATCAGGTCTTAGCTTGTAATTAAAAATACGCTCATCAACAGTCAAAGGGGCCAAAGCTTTTTGGAGTCCCTTCAACTCGTTCAGTGAAACCAATTCATTGGGCTTCTTGCCTTGAATCTTAAAAAGCGTATTCACATTTCCTCCTGTGCCTATGGCAATAAGCTTTGTGGGGTTTTTAGTTAAGGTGGACAAATACTTTTTAATATCAACCCATACTGTTTCGTCTGTCGCTCCTGTTAATGAACGCACCGTGCCAATGTTGAAAGATTGGCCTTTGATGCGCTTTCCCTTTCTAATTAGTGTGATTTCAGTGCTGCCACCTCCAACGTCGAGATAAAGATAATTGCCCTTATTGCTGAGGTTTTGTGCAAAGTAGTTTTTGAAAATTAACTCAGCCTCTTCCTCGCCACTGAGTACTTCTATTTTGAAGTTGGCCTCGCGTTCCACTGTTTCGATGACCTTATTCTTATTCTTTGCCTCACGCATCGCCGATGTGCCGCATACTCTAAACATTTCAACTTGATGAACATCCATCAAGTACCAAAAGGCACGCATGGTTTTCACTAATTGCCTCAGCTTTTCATCGGATATTTTTTTGTGCACGAACACCTCGTCGCCCAATCGAACAGGCACTCGGGTTAGCGATACTTTGTCAATTCTCCATTGGCCTTGATGCTCACGAACTTCTTCGATGAGCAATCGGATGGCATTGGACCCTATGTCGATAGCAGCAATCTTCACTCGTTCTGATTTTGGAATTAAAACTATAAGTTACTGATGAATTGATAAACCAAATTTTGAACGGGTAATTGGGCGACTGATTTGGTTTTCGTTCGTGGTTTTTTAGCTATTGACTGATTGCATTGAATGTCGAGATAGTCTTGAAGTTCCTTTTGAATTTCTTCGCTGATGATCGGTATGCTGACTTCAATACGATGCTCAATGTTTCTTACCATCCAGTCGGCACTGGTCAGATAGTATAATGGCTTTCCTCCATTTCCGAATGCGAGAATGCGGCTGTGTTCAAGGTATCGGCCTATAATGTTTACAACGGTAATATTCTCGCTCTTGCCGGCAAGGCCGGGGATGAGTGAGCATATGCCGCGTACAATGAGTTTTATCTGCACTCCCGCCTGCGAAGCTTCGTAGAGCTTTCTGATTAAACTGGCATCTACCAAGTTGTTTAGCTTTAGCGTGATCCACGCCGGTTCACCCTTTTCCGCAAATTCAATCTCCACATTGATCAAGTCCATCAGTTTGCGTCGTGTGTTGAATGGCGATACAATCAAGTGGCGATGTGCAGTGCGCACAAAGTTGCTTTCAAAAAATTCGAATAATTTTCTTACTTCGTCGCCAAGCTCTTTGTTGTTCGTGAGAACGGCATGATCGGTATACATGCGCGCGGTCCGCTCATTGAAATTACCTGTCCCGGCAAAAACATATCTTGAAGTTCGCCCGGATTCGCGACGCGAAATGAGAATCAATTTGCAATGGACCTTTAGTCCTTGAACGCCGGGAATCACGCGAACACCAGCCTCGGTTAGCTGACGCGTAATTTTAATATTATTCTCCTCATCAAATCGTGCTTGCAACTCAACAAGAGCTGTGACGCGTTTTCCATTGCGCGCTGCGTTAATTAAGGCGTGAATAATTTGCGAGTTTTTGGCCACACGATATAAGGTAATGCGAATGGTTCGCACATCAGGATCAACCGCTGCTTCCCGAAGTAAATCCACGGTGTTGGAAAAGTCGTGATAGGGGAAATGCAGTAGTATGTCCTTCTTCTTAATCTCTTCGAATATGGATGATTGAAAGCCTCTGTGCTTGATTGCAGGCAACTTCTCATAGCATAAATCGATGCGTCCCAAATGGGGAAACTGCATCAAATCACGCTTGTTGTGATATCGCCCGCCGGGTGTAATATTTTCGATAGTTTTTATGCGCGCTCGCTTCAATACAAGATCCAGCAGGTGATGAGGAATAGCATTGTCATAGTTCATTCGCACGTATTCCCCTTTCTTGCGATCGGTTACACTGCGTGTCATTTTCTCAATAAGGCCTTTCGAAAGGTCATCATCAATGTCTAATTCTGCGTCACGCGTTGTTTTTATCGCCCATGCTTCTGCTTTGTCGAATTCAAATGAAATGAAAAGGTCCTTAACGAAGTATCGTATTAAGTCGTCAATGAAAATAACAGTGCTCTTTTTATCCTTATTGGGTAGCTCTACAAAACGAGGCAGTCTGTCTGAAATCTCAAGAAGCGCATGAACAGAACTTTGCATTTTGTTCTTGCGTCGGAGTTCAATGATTAGATAAATACTGTTGTCGTTCAGTTGTGGGAATGGTATGCGATTGTTGAGTATAATCGGCACCAAATAAGGTTTGACCTTTTCCTCATAATACTCACGCAAGAAGGGAAGGTGTTCCTTGTTGATGTTCTTTTCAGTAATGAGGTGAACACCTTCTTTAGCCAGTGAATCAATCAGGTCATGAAAAATGAGGTCAAATTTTTCTTGTTGCAGATTGATGATTTCCTGGGTTTCGAGTAGTGTTTCTTCCGGATCGAAATCCATCGGGTCAATAGGCTTCTTGGAGATGCCCATGGCCCTTCTTAGTGTTGCCACACGCACACGAAAGAATTCGTCCAGATTGTTGGAGAATATGCCCAGGAAACGCATGCGCTCAATCAGCGGCACTTGAGTATTGGCTGCTTCATTCAGAACACGCTCATTGAATGAGAGCCAAGATATCTCTCGGTTTATAAACTCGCTTTTCTTCTTCATTACAGGGTTTGCCATAGTACAAATGCAATCTCGCAAAGTTAATTGGACGCGGCCTTCAAATGAAGGAATTGAGCCTACAAAAAAGGCCGTTCCTAAGAACGGCCTTTTCAGCGTAATTGTTAGTCTGCTATAGCGAGTAGCGCAATGTCAAATACATGTTTCTGCCAGGTGCGTTTATGCCACTTGCGAATACACGGTATTGAGTGTCGAAAATGTTCTCGACACCAGCCTGCACGGTGAAGTGTTCGTTGGCATTGTAGCCCACTCGCCAATTGGCCGTAATCCAAGCAGGCATGCCGCTTGGCGTGGCATACGATGCGTTGTCTTCTCCGCTGGCTGAGAAGTCTTTCAAATGCTTCCAGCCGTTGTAAAGAACAAAAAACTCACTGCTGATTTTCTTGCCCGAATATAATATTTGACCTTTCGCCATGAACGGAGAAATGTGATCCAACGGAGCGTCGGTAGAGTCTGTCTTCACGCGGCCATAGGTGTAATTCATGGAAAGCATAAAACTCAACTCGTCTGTCGCCTGTGTTTTTAAGGTGCTCGATAATCCGTAGATGTATGCTTCTCCGATGTTCTGATTGGCCATCACAGCGCTTTGTGTTCCATCATAAATAATGCTGTCTTGATTGTTGTATTGAAATGGAGAAGTTTGGATAGCATCGAAAAATGAGGTATAGAATAGGGAGTTTTCAATGCGTGTTCTGTTGTTGAAAATCTTGCTGATACCCCACTCTGCATTGACGGTTTTTTCTGGTTTTAAATCCGGATTTGGAACAATTAGCATTCCCCCTGCAGACTCGAAAATTTTAGAAAGGTCATCAATGTTTGGAACACGATAACCGGTTGAAAGGAGAAATGACATTTTCAAATCGGATGATGGGTGATGCACTACGCCAAGACTTCCCGAATAAACCGGGTTGTTTTGTTGGATCGTGCTGAATGGGAACTTGAAGAAAGTGGTGTCACTGATCGATGAGTTCAGGCTAACAAATCCTAAACGCAAGCCGTCGGTAATATTCCAGGCATTGTTGATTTTCCATCTGTGTGAAGCATAGATGGCCGCGTTGCTCATGGTATTGTCACCATTAGGATAGCGCGTGTCGAGTGGAGAGGTTTCGCCGGTCACAATGTTCTCCACGTTGGCGGTGCTCTGAAGCTGATTGTACTGCGCGTCTATGCCCAATTGCAATTCGTGGCGATCATCTTTGTGTCTCATATCGAAATTCAATCCCGATACTCCTACATTTTCAATGCGATTTTGAAGTCCGTCGCTATTTACCTTCCTCTGATGACGACTTTCTTCTATAATCTGATGATTCAATCCCAAGTGTGTGGTTTGGAAGAATTTCTCTTCATGTTGAATGTTGAGATCATAGGCAGCCATCAAACGTTCTTGCGGACCATAATACCAGTCCGCGTATTTCAAATTGCCTGAACTTAAATCGGTCAAACGGTCATAGCGTGGCACATTGCTAGAGTTTGAATACTGAAGATTCAATTGATGTGTCACATGATCGTTTTGCTTGAATGCGACTTTTTGCATCACATTGTATTGATGATATGCAGAACCAACTTGCATAAAGCGGTCGCTGTTTTTGACAATAGAGTCACGACCATTGATTCGCTCTACATAATAATCGCGCGTACCGTAGCTTCCATTATAGAATGGGTTTTGTGTGGATCCTCCGCGCAAATCGCCAAACTGAGAGTAGGAAATCACAGTGCGAGATGCCAAACGCTTTCCTCCGATATTAATGTCGGCACTTTCAGCAAACTCACTGTTCACAGAAGAATAGCGCGATTGTGCAGTCACTTTGGTGAGCAGTTTATCGTCAGTGCTGAACATGGGCTTTTTAGTGAACAGGTGAATTACACCACCCAATGCATCGCTGCCATAAATAGTAGAGGAGGGTCCGAACAAGATTTCTGCTCGATCAAGCGCAATTTGGTCGACTGTAATCAGATTTTGCAAGTGACCTCCACGGTAGATCAGGTTGTTCATGCGCACACCGTCGACAACGAGCAGTACTCGACTTGCTTCAAATCCGCGAATGATAGGACTTCCTCCACCTTGTTGGCTTTTTTGCACTATGACGGATCCGGTTTGACTAATTAAATCTGCAGTGGTCTGTGACTGCGCCCGATTGATGGTCTTCTCGTCGATAACCTCAACTTGCTGGGCTACCTTGTCTTTTTTCTCCGTT
>CANHPZ010000008.1 GCA_947462725.1 Flavobacteriales bacterium | reverse complement strand
TTCTAGGAAGGTGTTTGCGATCGCGGTTCTGCCTTCGGCATCGGTGACTCGAATTTGTATGTGCGCAGAGTCGGCACTATCCCAAAGCAGAGAGTCGGCTATGATGGTGTTTTCTGATGGCAATGTCCAGAAGAGGGTGTAGGGAGGTTGGCCCCCCTTGATACTGTCGGGCTTTACTATTTGCACATTGTCGGGGCAAAAGGAAAGATGCTCCTGTATGAAAACAATAATTTTTGTGCTGTCTTGAGTTACTTGTGCTTGGCAGCGACTCAAACCTGAAGCAACTAACGCCAATGCCGTAAGACCCAAAAGGGTGAATAGGCGAAATATGTTAGGCTTCTGTTGGAAATTCATGATTGCCGATAAACGACTGTTTTACTCGAGCAATCGGCACAAGGTTACATGTTGTGATGTTTATCGCATGAGCAGTACACTGCCTTTGAAAACAATTTCTTTAGCGGAGAATTCCTGACGCAACTGCAATTGCCAATTGTAAACCTCATTGGTGCCAAAGTAATCACCGTTGCGAATTTCTCCCGTCCAAGGCAAGTTCGAGTCATTGGACTGAAAGACTGCTTCACCCCATCGATTAAAGATGGTTAAATCATACCCGTCGGCGCTATATCCTCGCAGGATGGGTTTCCATACATCATTGTCACCATCGTTATTGGGAGTAAACGCATTAGGGGCAAAAATGGCGTACTCAGCGTTCATGTAGATATTGCGACACGTTGTATCCATGCAGCCAAATTGATTCTCAGCAGTGAGGCAAACGCGGAAGTTATCGCTTGCTTCATTGGGGAAAGAGAAAATGGGATTACTTTCTTCACTTACTCCATAAGTGTCGAATTGCCAAGTGTAATTCAACGCGCCAACGGAGTGATTGAAAAACTCTGCTTCAGGATCCAGTGTGCTTAACTCGTATGGCGTGGATGTAAAACTTGCTACCGGCCTAGGGAATACTTCAGCAATTTCTTCGAAGAAATAGGTGCTATTGCAATTATCTGCTGAAATTGCAGTAGCATGAATATCGTAATTGCCAGGCTGCGTAAGCACAACGCTTAAAGTGTCAGTAATGAAAGTTCCTAGACCGGCGACATTCCAAACTATTTGATCTATGTTGGCACTAGCTGTATCAGGAGATAAATTGAAATCAAAAGGGGGACACCCTGTTACTGGCGCTGGATCTAGGACAAGAATTGGAAGTGGATTGACCACAACACGACTTTGCGCCAAGGTTGTGCATCCAAAATCACTTGTGGCTTCAACGCCAATGTAGACTGATGCTGAGGGTTGAATTGTTGTATTTGGTGTGTTCGGATTATCGAACAAATTAACTGGAGTCCATTGGTAAGTGGCTTCCGAGGGATTGGTCAATGTAAGGAATTCACCGAAACAGATTGCGTATGACTCCTGTAAATTAACAATGGGATTGGGCTCAGTTGTTACGTCAACATAATCTGTTAATGTACATACTCCATCGTCAGCAAATACAGAATAGGTTACTGTGCTTGTTTGCAAAACAGAGGCTGGAATGTCTACAGTGGGTTGAGCAGAATTAGGGTTGCTCAGTCCGGATGCCGGTGTCCACACATAACTAGTGCCGATGGATGACGGAAAACCTATCGACTGAAATGGACTTCCCGCACAAACATGAACGTCATTGCCTGCAGTGTAATTGATTCCCTGTTGGACAGTAAGTTGAAGATTTGCTTCATCAGCAGGGCAAGGTCCATTGTCGGGTATACGAAAAATGTAATTTCCCGATAAGTTGTTGCCTGGATCGAAAAGAGCCGAATTGAAAGCAGCACCATTATAGAACCATTGTCCTTGAGAGGTTGCCGATACAGGCAGCAGCGTGCTAAGTAATTCAGGACCGTCGGTATAGCAAAATATTTCGGCTTCATCTGCCCCGGCATCATTTGGGGTAAAGCTCACTAAGTCTATTTGAAGATGGTTGCCGCCGCATTGAATTTGTTGTATGACGTCATAGTAATAGGTTTGAGTGCCGATGAAATTGGTAGATACGAGATTAACTATAGGGTTTCCATTTACATCTGCCCATGAACCAAGGCCAACAGAAGAAATTGGTAAAGCGCTGTTGAGGTTATAAAAATCAGAGCTACGGCAAACTTCTATAGTTGTCGTTCCGTTCTGGATTGCGGGGTATACAACATGGACTGTGAGTTGTCCTTCTTGATCAGGGCAAGCGTTACCGGAAGGATTGATGACATTAATCGTTGTGGTGGATTGCAATGCGGGATCGAATGCAGAACTTATTAATGCTCCGCTGAAATCTTCGAAGTACACATCGGCTAAACTTGGAAAATAGTCAGTCAAATTTACCGGATCTTGCAGACTGCATAAAAAGACCGATTGAGTGATAGGTTCTGCAACGGAGGGTTGCACATAAACGGTAATATTCGCAGCATCATCGGGGCATTCAATTCCTTGCACTGTATATTCAAAGTTGAAAACCCCAGCGTTTAAGGGATCATAAATGTTACTCACAGCATTACTGCCTAAGGTCCATATTCCACCAGATGAGGCATTGCTGCTTAACAGAGTGCCTAAGTTGATATTGGCATCGCTTTGACAGATTGTCTCTGTGTGGTCATTACCCGCATTTTTTGGAGCCTCAACGCTAAGGCTCAAAACGGCTCCACTTGAAGTGCATCCCACGTTGGGGTAGTAATACGCATAGTTGCCGGCGGGTTCAGATAATGGATTGAAAGTGCCGTCTACCTCAGCGCCTAAACTGTTTGTCCAAGTACCTCCGGGCATTGGATTGCCTTCAAGCGCGTTGAGCATATTGAGTGGCCCATCGCTCGAGCACAATTGCACGACTGCTCCAATACCCGAAGGGTTGACGCTGGTAAATGTAATTGTCAGTGTTGCTGAATTAGTTGAACAGGGGGCTGCGGAGTTTGTGATATAGGTATATATACCATCAACCATGGTAGAGGGAGAAAATATGTCATTCCCCATTGGCATCAAATTGCCCCCCCCTGGATGTATCCAATATCCGTCGCTGACTGCATTGGGAGCGTCATCATCAGGAGTTCCGCCCAATAGCTGTAGCATGTTAAAGTTGCTGCTACCGGCACAAACCAGTACCTCTGCATCCTCGCCGGCATTGCGTTGCGTTTGTTCATCTACATACATGCTCCTGAACACAGGATTACATCCTGATAAATTGCTGATCACATAGGTGAACAAAGCCTCGTTCATGGTTGACGGATCGAAAATACCGCCGGGCACAATATTATTATTGGCATCGAACCATTGTCCGATGGTATCTGGGGTTCCTTGAAGGAAATCCGTCATGTTGAATGGCTCGTAAGTTTCACAAATCACATAGGTCGTGGTTAAGCCTACATCGTTGGTTTGGATGTAAATCCCAGAGGTTACATCACAGCCGCCTATACTTTCAGTATAGGTATACCAACCATTTTCGAATGACAAGACCGTTTCATTTGGATTTGCAGGATTCACTTGCCAGATAGCGATAGATGAAAGGTCAGAATTGGGAATGATATAGTTTTCAGGAGTATTCCAAATTCCGCTTGCATTAAACGACGATAATTCTGGCGTCAAATCATAGGTTGTGGCAATGTTGGGGTATTGCTCTAAGCATACGTTTGTTTTATGGGCTTCGCCAATATTTGTAGAACCCGCCGGAACATTGAAGTAATGATCCTGGCTAATTCCGGTTGCTTCCGTAACTGCGATGTGAAATACGGTTGGGCATAAACCACCAAGGTTTAGATTACCTGTAAGGTTAAATCCTTGGTCGATTAGTGCATCATTCGCATCGAAAAGTTGATAGCTGTAGGTCGCACTTAAATTGCTCGGCGTGTAGTTTAAAACGCCCGTGCATTGGCAAGCATCGGCGGATGATGCAGTTACAGAAAATTGTGCATATGCGTTATGCACGCATACAAGCAACAACGATGATATGATTAGTTTATACCAATTCACGCCAGTTCTCGAATACACAGTTTAAGTTGGGCAAAAATAATCGCCTTTCAGGATGGAATTGTTAATTTCTACGACGAAAGCAATATATAGTTCTCCCCCAAACCGATTTGATAAGCAAAAAAAAACCGTAACATACGTTACGGTTCTCTCTAAACTCAGTGTGCAGTTTAGTTTTGGTTAAGGAGAAACTGTTAATATTCCATTGAAGTATTTCTGCTCTTCTGTGAGGTCATTGGTGATAATGATAATATAGGAGTACACATCACCGACCTTGGCAGATGAGCCATTCGGTAATTTTCCATCCCATCCTTTCACACGCGAGGAGGTTTCAAATACATTGTTTCCAAATGAATCGATGAGAGTCATTGTGAAGTCGACTTTACTTTTCTTGAGCCCGGCAGGCATGAAGGCTCCTTTCGCAAAAGACCATGATTGAGGGGCATCTAGGGTGAAATCAGTGTTGATGGAAATGTGCTTAACGGATCCGTCTGAACAACCTGCTTCGTTCTTGGCGTTGAGCGCAATCATTTGGCGTCCTGAGGACTTCAGTTTGAAAACGGTTCCAGAAGCATCAACCACTGATTGATTACCGTTACTCCATTCATAGTTATTTCCACCTTCGCTGCGATTGACAATGCGTACTTCCGGAGAATTTGGATCGGAGTTGATGAATTGCCATACGAAATCGGCATCTGGTGCGGCTTCAATCATTATCATGTCATTTACGACAGTAGTGTTGATTTGCCCATTGTCGCTAGTGATTGAGAGTGAAACATCATATTTTCCGGCCTTTGCAAATTTGTGCTTTGGATTTACATCATCGCTGAAGTGACCATCGCCAAAGTTCCACAAGTAACTACCTGTTTTGGGACCGTTGGTGGTTTGGAATTCAACTTCCTCTCCCTGACATGCGCGACGAACGTTGCACTGAAACGCGATCACATTATCTGCCTTGATACTTGGATTCGAAGAAGGTGCCGTTAATCCGGCGTTCGCATTGAAATTGGTATTCACATCAATAACCGAAGCATCTGTAGTTGATACAAAAGTTTGATTAGGTGCCTTAGAACTAGGTTCAGATGAATTAAGAATGGAAGAATGGCTTTGGCTGACTGTTGATTGTAACAGCGAGTTGTCGGTTTGGGGTACAAATCCAATCGAATTATCATGAGAAGCTCCGCGTGTAATTGACAACGATGATATCGCGCAGTGTTCTTGGGTTGAAGCCTTTTTTGCTGTAGAAGGAACGTGCTGACTGCGATAAAGAGCAACAGCTCCACCGGATAAGACAAGTATTGTTGATACCAAAGAAAAAATCCAAACAGTGCCACCTGTTTTGGCCATGCCCATCTGACGTTGCAGAAGAGTCCATGATCCCTGTTCGTAAGGGAACTCGAATTTCTCCATTTTGTCCTTTAAACTGTGTTCGAAAGGAGTAAAGTTCTTTTTCATTTCAACTGATGCAAATTCTTAATAAGCAATTTCTTCATATTTTTTTTGGCCTTAGCGTAGTTACTTTTAGAAGTTCCTACGCTAATTCCCAACGCTTCAGCAATATCCTGATGCGTGTAATCTTCATAAACATAGAGGTTAAAAACAGTTCGATATGCCGGAGTCAGTTGTTGCATAGCATCTATGATTTGCTCCGGAGTTATCGAGTATATCTCCTCTAACTCGTTCGATTCTTCGTAATCTTCATTCACATCACCCTCGTAACGTTCTATGCTATCTTGGTCAGAAAGCAAAACAAAATCATGTTTGAGTTTGCGGAATCGATCAATCGATAAATTCACCATAATTCTCCGTATCCAACCTTCGAAAGTGCCTACACCTGTGAATTTGTCCAGGTTATTGAAAACCTTGAGAAATCCTTCTTGTAGCACGTCCATGGCTTGATCGGAGTCCCTTGTGTAACGCATACATACGGCCTTCATTTTTCCATAAAATAATTTATGGACCGCTTGCTGCGATCGTCTGTCTCCTTTGAGACAGCCATCGATCAATGCTTGCAATTGCTTGGTTTCAGGCACAAGGGTTATTGATTAGACGAATACAATGTTAAATGGTTGCCAGCAAATACTTAAATATGGCAATCAAAATTGAAATTGTGAAGGATAAAGATAATTGGTATTCTGGATAAACCATAATTTCCATAGTAATTTTGGCCTATGTCTTCCAGAGTGGTTGTTGGTCTTTCCGGTGGAGTTGATTCCAGTGTTGCGGCATATTTGCTTCAGGAGCAGGGCTACGATGTGGTTGGAATTTTCATGCGCAATTGGCATGATGAGTCGGTTATTATCAATAATGAGTGTCCGTGGATTGATGATAGTAATGATGCCATTATGGCTGCCGAGTCTCTGGGGATACCATTCCAGGTGCTCGATCTGAGCAAGGAATACAAGGAGCGGATTGTCGACTACATGTTTCGGGAATATCAAGCCGGGAGAACGCCAAACCCTGATGTGTTATGCAATCGAGAAGTGAAATTTGATTTATTTCTACAGGCTGCCATTGCATTGAAGGCGGATTTTGTTGCAACTGGTCATTACTGCCGCAAGGAAAGTTTTATTGATTCAGAGGGAAATGAGGTTTATAGATTGCTGGCCGGAATGGATGAAAATAAGGACCAGAGCTATTTCTTGTGTCAACTCAGTCAAATGCAATTGTCCAAAGCGCTATTTCCCATCGGTCACTTACAAAAATCAGAAGTGAGAGAAATAGCCCGAAAAATTGGGCTTGGAAACGCCGATAAGAAAGACTCTCAAGGACTGTGTTTCATTGGTAAAGTAAAGCTTCCAATTTTTCTGCAGCAGCAACTTGAGCCAAAGGCAGGAGTTATAATTGAAATCGTGGATGATAAATCGCTGTTTGTAAAAGATCCGATGAATCAACTTGAATTGGAGGAACAGACAAGGCCATTCGTTTTTCAGCCGTCGATGGGAAAAGTTATTGGGGAGCATCAAGGGGCGCACTTTTATACGGTGGGACAGCGCAAAGGCCTTGGAGTGGGAGGTAAGGCACTGCCTTTATTCATTTTAGAAACTGATGCTGTCAACAATGTGGTTTATGTCGGTCAGGGTGAAAATCACTGGGCACTCTTGCGATTTGGCTTGAAGGTAGAAACACCTGATGTTCATTGGGTGCGCTCCGATCTGGCTCTGAAGTTTGGGCAAGATCGTCAGTATATGGCGCGAATTCGCTACCGCCAGCAATTATGCGCTTGCCGACTTGTTTGCACTGAAACGGCTTTGTATGTGATTTTCGAAGAGGCGCAGCGAGGTATAGCCGCGGGACAGTTTGTGGCATGGTATGATGGCGATGAATTAATCGGTAGCGGTGTTATTGCTGGTTGAAAACTAGGAATGCAACCATTTAAATAATTTTAAAGACTTCAATTCAACTGACCTTCTTTACTATTGTATCAACATTTTTTAAAAAAGTCATCCTTAACCAAATAAAAAAATAAAAGATGAGATTTATTTACGCATGTCTAATTACGATTGCCTTTGGTTTTTCAGCATCGATTAATGCTCAAAACATTCCTGGTGCAACGTGTGATTCTGCGATTCCGGTGGAATGTGGACTTTCTTACACGGGTTCTACTGTTGGTGTTCCTACATCAGGATCAAGCTTATGCGCCAACGAAGGAACGGGCGGTCAGATTTGGTACAGCTACACGGCCTCTGAAACAGGGGCAGCGGCCGTTTCAACTTGCGGTAGCAGCTTTGATACTCGCCTTCATATTTACTCAGGCACATGCGATGGCCTAATTTGTTTGGCCGAGAACGATGACTATTGCGCATTTCAAAGTCGCGTAATTTTTAGCGTAACTGCTGGCGAATCTTACTTGATTCGTTGCGGTGGCTTTTCAATTCAAGAGGGCCTATACACCATGACAGTTGCTTGTGGCGCGAATACAGAAGGCTGCACAAATGCTTCAGCGGTAAACTTCAATCCTACTGCTATTTTCGATAACGGGACTTGCGTTTACGCCGGTTGCACAGATTCGATAGCAATGAACTACAATCCGATGGCAACCATCGATGATGGATCATGCATGGCTTGGGTGTTTGGATGCACCAATCCTGCAGCTGCGAATTATGATTCTGCGGCCAATTCAGATAATGGCTCATGCATCATCGAAGGTTGTATGGATGCGACTGCTGCTAACTATAACGCACTTGCAACCATCGATAATGGTTCTTGTCAATATTGCAATGGTGCCGGTAGCGTAATGGCAGCTCTTTACATATGCACGTTCTCAAATGGTAATCAAGTTGAATTACAAATTGTAGACGACGCCGGAAATGAAGTTTATTATGCCACCGGTTTGAACAGTGGTTCAATTGTCAACGCTCAAATATGCTTGCGCCCCGGTGTGTGTTACACGGCGAATATGATTAACAACACAGGTCCATTAGGCTGGTACAATGGTTATTTCTGGGTGAATGTGAATGGTGTGCAGGTAATTAATGCTCATCCATCAGTAACTGCTCAATTCGAGAGTGCACCATTCAGCATCGACGGTACATGTGGTCCAATATTCGGTTGCACCGACCCGACTGCACTAAATTACAATGTGGAAGCCAACTTGAGTGATAACTCATGCGTTTATCCTACCATTGGCTGCACGGACTCTACTGCTGTGAATTATGATCCGCTGGCAGCTCAAGACAATGGCTCTTGCATATATATGAACGACTGCGCTGGAAGTGTTGCTCAGTTCATTCTCTATCCTGGAACGTTTGTAAATGAAGCATCTTATATAGTGGTTGACGCGTCAGGCGCTGTCGTTGCGGCTTCCGTAACTGGAGTGGCCTCTTCTTATGCTTGCATGGCCGATGGTTGCTATACCATTCAAATGTTCGATTCATTTGGTGACGGATGGGACGGCACGGGCTATATGGAAGTATACATGAATGGAGCACTTTCGGGTTCTTACAACCTAGCGAGCGGAAACTTTGGTACAGCTTATTTTGGAGTTAATGCAGAAGGTTGTGCTCCAGTCGTTTTAGGTTGCACAGATGCACTCGCATTGAACTACAATCCTATGGCAACTGATGATGATGGTTCTTGCCAATATCCTTTGGATTGCAATCAAAATTTGCTCAGCGTGACTGTTACAACCGGCAATTGGGGTTCAGAAATCAGCTGGAGCCTTGTAGGAGAGGATAGTGTTACATACAGCAGTGGTTCTGGCTACTCTAGCTGGGGTTGGTACAATACGAGTGTTTGCGTTCCAGACGGTTGCTACGAGGTTGTTATGAATGATTCATGGGGCGATGGTTGGAATGGTGCTTATTACATGATTTCATCAAACACCATGTACGCCGAAGGTTCACTTTTCTACGGAGCTAATGGTTCTGATTTGATTGGAGTGAATTCAACTTGTGGCATGATTGCCGGTTGCATGGATGCAGCAGCGCTTAACTACAATCCTCAAGCTAACTACGATGATGGTTCATGCGTCTTCAACGCAGGTCAGGGATTGGGTATTAACAATGGTCTCGAAGTAGACTTCTCTCTCTATCCAAACCCAACCAACGGAGGAATCATTGTGAATGCAAATGCATTGGATATCCAAAAAACATTGACATTGAATGTTTATGGTGCCGAAGGGCGCTTGGTTCACTCACTGAGCTACAACGTGTCTGGTTCAACCATGCAAATTGCAGCCGACCTCAGTGAATTGCCTGCAGGTTACTACCTCGTGCAATTGGTAAATGGAACTTCATCTCAAGTGAAGCCATTGATTAAGCAATAAGAAATTGAAATAAATGAAAAGGGCTGCTTCACAAAGCAGCCCTTTTTTTTTACCCAATACTGATGTGTTAGTTCAGAAGTCTCTCGCGAATCTTGTATTGATTTCGAGTGGCTGAGTTGCGTGTGATAAGCTCGCCAACAAAACCGGCTAGGAATAGTTGTGTGCCAATAATCATGGCGGTAAGTGAAATATAGAAAACAGCTTGATCTGCGACCAATGGCGCTTTAGTATTCCAAACATTCAGATGCATAAACTTCATGATGATCAGATAAGCCGTGAGCCCCAATCCTATGAAGAACATGCTCGCGCCTACCGTGCCAAATATGTGCATTGGTCTCTTTCCGAATTTAGAAATAAAAATAATGGTGAGCAAATCGAGTGGGCCATTGATAAAACGCTCCAGTCCGAATTTGGTAGTGCCATACTTTCTTGAGCGATGTTCGACAATCTTTTCGCCGATTTTTTTGAAGCCTTCGCGGTGAGCAATCACAGGAATGTACCGGTGCATTTCACCAAATATTTCAATGCTCTTGATGACCTCGTTGGAGTAGGCCTTTAATCCACAATTGAAATCATGCAGATATATACCGCTCATTCTGCGTGTGGCCCAGTTGTATAATTTGGTCGGTATTGTTTTCGTAATTGGATCATATCTTTTCTTTTTCCATCCGCTCACGAGGTCAAATCCCTCTTCCGTAATCATGCGATAGAGTTCCGGAATCTCATCAGGGGAGTCTTGCAAGTCGGCATCCATCGTGATCACTACCTTGCCCTGTGCTGCTTCAAATCCGATGTGCAATGCTGCGCTCTTGCCGTAATTACGCTGAAAACGTATTCCCAATACTTCAGGATTTTGCGCTCGCAATGTGGAAATCACTTCCCAGGATTGATCCTTAGATCCATCATCAATAAAGAGAATCTCGTAGCTCAACCGATGATTGTCGCAAACCCGTTTTATCCAGGCATGCAATTCGGGCAACGATTCTGCTTCATTGAGCAGAGGTATTACGAGGGATAGGTCTTTCATGCTGCTTTGAAGGGAGACTCATTCTTTCTTTTAAGAAAAGCAGCGCAAATTGCGCTAACAATAACTAAAAAAATACCGCCACTTAGCCAGCTTTTCAATTGATAGAGTGGCTTGAATTGCGTAGGCAGATCCTTCATTTCCTTCATGGTTTTCACGATGGTTTCATCCGGAGCCCCCCACTTTTCCATCATTTCTCGCGTCTGCTCAAGGATTAAATCTGAAAGCTCTTTAGCCAAGGATTTATCAATGACATTAAACAAAAAGATGTTCCAAATGGTGGAGACTAGCGTGGCAATCATGGCCATCGATAAGAAAACAATAAAAGTTTTCTTGAAGTCAAAAGGCACCGCAGCATAGAGGTTGCGCATTTGAATGGTAAAGTAGCACAGAAGCCCTATGGCTATAGGGTACATCAATACTGTGAGCCACCAGTTGGAAAGGTATTCGAGTCCGGCGGCATAAAGGAGCGCCATGTATATTGTGATGGCTATGCCGGTTATGACCCCGTTAGAAATAAGCTTGTTAATCATAGGTGTAAATTGACCTTTTTGCCAAAAGTAAACTAACACGAAAGGGAATTTTCGACATTCTCTATAAAAAACCTACTTGGTATTGTTGAAAGCAATGTATTTTTGCCGGCAAAGGGCAAGTCTTTTACGACCAGCTCCTGTCAAATCCTCCAGGGCCGGAAGGCAGCAAAGGCAGACGGTTGTAGCGGTGCGATAAAAGGGGCTTGCCTTTTTTTTATGCCCTAAATTCTGATTAACAAGTAAAGGGCGATAATTCGGTTTTTCTGCGTCGAATGAACTGAGGTTAAGCGTGTACATTCGGCATTCGTTTTATACTATCCGATGAAAAAAATTGATGTAGCGTTCTATACGCGTCGCGCCAGAGCGAAAAAAAAATCACTTTCAGCCGACCTACGTAAGGTAGTGAAGAATAAACCAAGGGGTTTTCTTTCGGATGTAAAATCGGCTACAGAACAAACTTGGCAGGAAGTGAGCTGTGTGGCATGCGGTCATTGCTGCATGGAGATGACGCCAACATGGAAGAAAACTGAAATCAAACGTGTCGCAGCCCACTTCGGGATGACCCCGGCCGAATACTACGAGAAGTACCTGTACACAGAGGAAAAGACCGGCGACATCATGAACGATAGCACTCCTTGTCAGCATTTTGACAAAAAGAAGGGCTTGTGTACTATATACGAAATACGTCCTTCTGATTGCGCTGAGTTTCCACATTTTCATCGCAAGGATTTCGCGGATCAGGTGGAGGAGGTATTCATTCCTAACATGACACGCTGTCCGGCGACATTGGTTATGGTTGAAAAGATTACAGCTATAATGCGCGAGAAGGGAGTTATAAAATAAAGCCAAAGTCCTGCATGAAATCTCTTGCTCATCCACGTCAAGTTCCCTTCATGGTATATGCCGATGAAGAGGGTAATATTTTCGAAGACCTTCGATACCAGGCGGTGGGACGAAGTGGCTATGATGTGTATCCGCTGACACCAGAAGATTTTATTGAACTTCCAACCGGGAGTGATTTGTTTACATTGCCTGGTCGCCGACCTTATGGTCTGAATATCGATTCAGGAGAGTTTGATGTGCGTGAAGATGTACAGGCTGTGGCGGCTTTGAATGCTCCAGCGTATACACAATTGTATATGGCTGCTTTCGGAACAGAAGAGGAAGGAGCGCCAACACTTCCGCTGTATTGTTACACAGTTGTAGGCTGGCTCGATGGTAAATTCTATACTACTGCGGTCCGCATTGATACCGATGAACGCCAGGATTTAGAGAATTTTGATCGCGAGCTCATCATTGAAGAAACAAAGGAGCGTCTGAAGCTTCATCCCGAAAATAGGCTGATACAGCATCTGGGAAACAATTGCAGTATTCGCTATAGTTGTCCGGCGGCAAGAAATTTTTTCATGGGCCGCTGGGAATGTCCGATTCCGGTTTCACCGGCTTGCAACAGCAATTGCCTGGGTTGTATTTCATTTCAGCCCGAAGAGCATGAGCTGACTTCGCCACAGGATCGACTCACGTTTATTCCAAGCGTTGAAGAAATCGTGGAGTTTACAGTTCCACATTTGGAAACGGCTGAACGCCCCATAGTAAGTTTTGGACAGGGCTGTGAAGGCGAGCCCTTGTTGGTTTGGCAGCTGATGCGTGATGTTATTATTGAAATTCGCAAGCGTACATCACGAGGGATTATTAATCTCAATACCAATGGAAGTAAGCCAAAGGCGGTGGAGGAACTGATGAAGGCCGGGCTAAATTCTATTCGAGTGAGCACGAACTCCGCGCGTAAGGCTACCTACGAAGCATATTATTTACCCAATAATTACGCTTTTGAAGACATACGAGAGAGTGCTAAAATTGTGAGGAAACACGGCGGTTGGGCTAGCGTGAACTACTTTACTTTTCCGGGAATGACCGACCAGCAGGAAGAGTTTGATGCATTACGGGATTGGATTCGATATAGTGATTTATCGATGATTCAATGGCGCAATTTCAATATTGATCCCGACTGGTATTTGGGCAAACTAGGTGTTACAGAGCTAGAACCTGGTATGGGTATTCGCAACATGATGCGTCTGATTCGCGAGGAGTTTCCTCACTTGGCTTATGGCTATTTTAATCCGCCTTTAGAGGTGCAGTCAAAGTACAATGCGATTCGTTTAGAAATCGGTGGATGAATTGACATAAGTTGTCATTGTAATTTGCTAATTTGCTGATTGAACGGAGGTTTAGTTTTTGTTTAAGAGGGGTTTGCTTCATATTTACATTTCCTTAAACCACCGTTCTATGACTTCTAAAGTGTTTTATTGTTCTAGACAACGTGCGATGCAAATGGCTCAGGATGTGCTTCGCGAAATGAAGTTGCGAGAATCATCTGTTAATGATGCGCAGAGTGTGATTTGTGCTCAGCGAGGATGGCGCTTTCTTTCACCACCACGTGCAATTGAAGTCAAAATTTTTACTGAGGATCAACGAGTGGAGGTCGCAATAAATATTGAGACAAACTATAAGTTACTTGATTTTGGTGGTAGTGAGTATTTCGAGGAAGATTTCCTCTTTCGCATGAAGGAACGTATTGGTTAAGTCATCTACCACTGGGGCACGTCACGGGTCCAGAGTAATTTCCCGAACGAGTCGAAAACATTCATGGTAAGTACACGGTGTTTTTTCTTGCCTGTGAATTGCAACGTGGAGAAATGACGAACGCCTGTAATTGTTCCTTCAATTCTGTATTCATTGGTTTCTTTTGACATGTCGTAGGCCCTGCTCGTTAAGGGGGAAATTGTAAGGTCGTAAATTTTGTTGTTATTGGATAAATTCAGCATGGAAAGCTCACCGCAATGGCGATCACCGGTCAAGAAAACAACACCCCGAATATCTTGCTTTTCTATTTCGTTGATGATCAGTTGTCGCTCTTGTGGGTAGTTAGAAAAATTCTCGAATACCTGCGCCGAATTGAGAAATTGTCCACCAACCGCAATCAATTTGAATGGCGCCTGACTTTGTTTGAGAGCCTGCAGCAACCACTGCAATTGGTCATGGCCGAGTATTGTAGGTAAGTCGGAACCAAGTGTGTCTTTCGATGTGCGGTGATAGCGATTGTCTAACAGGAAAATTTCAATATCAGAAAAAAGGAGTTGAGATGTGATTCCTTGTTCCGCATCCGAATTGGGAATGCCAAATGACGGATTGGGCCAAAATGCTTTGAAAGCAGAAAGCGTCCAGTCTTTGTGAACGAAGGATCCATTCGAATCATTTGGACCAAAGTCGTGATCATCCCAAATAGCAATGTTGGGACAGAACTTCAAAAGGTTTTGAATTTCGCGTTGCGAACGGGTGTGCTTGTAGCGATGGACTATACTTCCGTAAGAATCAAAATCAACCTCGCGTAGGTAAATATTGTCGCCCAACCAAAGCATCAGGTCCGGATTTTTCTTAACGATAGTATCGAAAATGTGGAACTCTCCGCCATAGGGCTCACCTGGTCTGTCGTATTCGGGCTCATTCACAAAAGTGCAACTACCCAAAGCCATCGTGAAATCGGGCGCGTCCTTTCTGAATTGCCACAATTCTTGTGTTTTGAAGGTGTAGTTTTTTGTAGAAGCGTATCCTGACGCGACATCAATAAATGGCTTGTAGTAGTATGCTGTGCCGGGCTCCAATCCATCAATGTCGATTATGCAGGAAAATCCTTCTCGTTGGATTGTGTGAGATCTGAAAATGCGCTCAGGGGCTCTGCTGCCCTCAATTCCAACAGCAATAGCCACAGCCTCTTCTTGGTCAGATCCAACCCAAATACGAGCTGATCGCATACCGACATGACCTAATGTATGTGTAAGTTGCCCCTTACAAGCAACCGTTAGGGCAATAAATGCGACTACTAGAGTGTAATGGATGCGGCTGGTGTTCATGAATAGAGGTTGTTTGCAGAAGTTGAATTATTTTGCACATCCTTTACAAGGACGATTGCCAAATCTACGCGGATTCTATGAGAGTATGGGTCATATTTAGTTTGAGTTTTGTTGCTGCTTTGTGCTGCAGCAGCCTTGGCTATAGTCAATTGACCTCTTCAGGTTGTGAGGGATTAACCACTTACACTAACGGCCAACCCGATGATCCGATTTTCTATTTTCCGAATGGGCAGTTGGGTGATTTGACTGTAGTTCCTGCCATAGCGGGCTCCTCGTTCAATTTCGTTTGGTCCCGTTTTGTGCCAGGCAGCAGCAATTGGTCGGCTTACACCACTCAAAATAACCAAGCCTCATCTACCATTACAGGATTGCAGCCAGGTGCTTATTTTGTTTCAATTCGAAATACTTCGAATACTATTGTTGGCTGCTATCGAGCTTGGATCTCCCAAGTGATACAGGAGCCTTCGGTCGACGTACTGCCAATTCCCTCCAATTGTGTTGGACCGGTTAATTTGTCGGCAACGTTTACACCAGGACAAATAACTCCAATTAGCAATTTGCCGGAGTCTCAATTGGTCATAGATGCAAATACTCAAGTCAGTGTTTGCTTTTCAGGCTCTCATACTTGGGTTAGCGACTTGGCTTTTCACTTGAAAGGACCAGCCACGTGTGGCAGCCCCGATATTTTGTTGATGGCCAATCCCGGAGCAATTGGTCAGGGAGCCGTTTGCAACAGTAGCGACAACATCAATAATTTTTGTTTTTCAACTGAGTCTACGAACAACATCAATGTATGTGCAAGCTCCACGGGAGGTCTCTCCGGTACGTATGGAAGTTATGGCAACACTCAAATCCCCATCAATTGGTCGGGAATCTATGGTTGTGATGCCATGAATGGGGGCTGGACAGTACAGATATTCGATTGTATTGGCGGTGATTCGGGATCATTAACGGATGCAACCATAACGTTTAGCGGAACTGACTTGTGTGGTGTTAATCAGAATGTGAGCTACACTACGCCGCCGGGTTATAGTTCTTACATTGCGGATAATTCATGCTCCTCGGCCTCTGCTTCTAGTTTTGTGGTTTCGCCGGCCATTTCGCCGAGCACGCTCAATTGCACCTTTGGTTATGAATGGAGCAGTGATCCATACGTCTATATCGCCGACTCAACATCTTCTTTGAATATCACCCTCAATAGTTTGGTTGACGCCCAGGGAAATCCAATGCCATGGCAGAATGTTGATTTTACGTTGGACATCACCATCAGTTGTGATGAACTGGCTTCAGAGAATGATTGCTTTGGCGGTAATCAGAGTGACACAGAGACCTACGTGAATATTCCGCTAACACCAACAGTCATTACTCCAATGAGTCCCATTTGCGCTGATAATGGCATTGTGCAGTTGACTGCCGATGTGCCCGGTGGCGAGTGGTCCGGTCCAGGAATCATTGATCCGGTGGCAGGTCAATTTGATCCAATGGCAACAGGGGAGGGTTTTTTCGATGTGAACTACACGTTTACGGATCCTTGTATTTTGCCTAGCACAATTTCTTTGGAGGTTGGGGTGCTCCCGAATTTGACCGTAAACTTCGATGACAATGTTTGTGTTGATGCGCCTGAATTCTTGCTCACGACATCTTCATTGGCCGGAAGTTATTTCGGGGATGGAATTATAGACGCTGCAACAGGCCTGTTTGACCCAGCACTGGCCGGCGTGGGTAGCCATGATGTGTCATTTGTGACCAATACCACTTGCCCGCTGACGCTTGTTGAATCCATTGCTGTGAATCCATTGCCGGAATTAATACTGCCAGCTAGTACCGATGTTTGTTCTGGTGATGCCTATCAGATAATTGCTTCCGGAGCTGATTTTTATGCTTGGTCACCGGCAGGTGATTTGACTGATGCAACAGTAGCGAATCCAATTGCGGTGATAGCTGTAACTACTACTTTCTCATTAATCGGCACTAGCGTTTTTGGATGTGAGTCGTTCGCGGATATTACCCTCACGGTTCCTGATTTACCTGTGGTGAGCGTAGATCCTGTTTCGACAATATGTCCTGGTGATTTGATTACACTGAGTGCTCTAGGGGGCACTGGTGTTTGGAGCTGGCAGTTGCCTACCGGATTAGAAATCGGAACTACGCAAAGCATCGATATTTCACCTCTTATAAGCACTGACTATACTGTTCAATTGACAGACAACTGCGGTAATCAGGCGGATTATACTATTGCTGTGCCTGTAGAAAGTGGCTATGACGTGAATGCCGGCAATGATGATTTATTCTGTTTGGGACAGTCTTATGAAATCATGGCGACAGTGGATGGAGCAAGTCCTAGTGTGCAATGGACGAGTGCCGATGGAGTTGTTGCAGGAGCGGGCAACCAGCCGAATTTAGTCATAAACGAAGGCGGTCAATATGAGATTACTATAGTCTCTCCGCTGGGCTGCAACTATAGCGACGATGTTGTTATTGTTCAGGCACCATTGCCAACGGTATCCGCAGGATCAAATACTACCATTTGTCAGAATCAAGCTTTTTCATTGAATGCTAGTGGTGCCTCGACCTATACCTGGTCACCTGCCGTTGGATTGAACAATGCAAGTATTGCCAATCCTCAAGTAACTATTAATGCTCCGGCAACCTATACTGTTATTGGTGCTGATGATAATGGATGTACAGATACCACATCTATTCAATTGACATTGTTTCCGGCCCCATCACTTACCGCCAACGATGTGGCAATCATTTGCCCTGGTGTAAATGTCACACTTACTGCTACTGGTTCGACTGGTACGTATACCTGGTCTCCCGCAACGAGTTTAAATACAACTGCAGGTACAACCGTAGTCGCTAACCCAACAGTTTCTATGAATTACACGGTAACCTTGACTGACAATTGCGGCGTGCAGTTGTCGGAATCTGTGGCTGTGCCGGTTGAGGAAGATTATGCTGTGAATGCGGGAACTGATACTTTCTTTTGTGAAGGAGGTGAGATTACTGTGGTTGCAGCAATTAGTGGGGTCAATGCACAGCTAAGTTGGTCTACTGCGGATGGATCTATTCTTGGTTTAACCAACGGTGCGAGCATTGTGGCCAATGCCCAAGGCAATTATGGAATTACGATAACCTCTCCGCTTCAATGCGCTTACTCTGATTACGTTTATATTGACGAGGTATTCTATGCCAATGTGAATTTGCCTGATACGATGACTTTCTGCCCGGGTGCCGCAACAGATTTGTCGGTGGGCGGTCCTTGGGATGCAGTGCTTTGGTCGAACGGACAGACGCAATCCAATATATCCGTCGGCAGTGAGGGCGATTATTCGGTAGCGGTTACACAAGATGGATGCACCATATCTGATACATTATTCGTTCAACGTGTGGTATTGCCTGTTATCAATCTCGGACCTGACGTAACTTTTTGCCAAGGTGAATCTGACGTGATTACCACCGGTTATGTAGGGCAATGGTCGAACGGATTCGTTAGCGATGCGCTCACAGTTACTACAGAGGGGGCCTACGGATTTACATATACACTCGATGGTTGCTCAGTGGCAGATGAGTTGGCTGTTACAATTATTCCTTTGCCCTATGTAGATGCGGCAACCACCCAGTTCGCTTGTATGGGACAACCATATACTATTGAGTTGATAGGATTGCCAAACGCTACTTATGTGTGGAGCACAGGTGATCACATGACCTATACGATAGTTGACCAGCCAGGCCGTTATTGGGCTACAGTTAGCAATGTGTGTGGATCCGTGGCAGCTGCCATTGATGTGGTGTTTGAAGATTGCGAAAGTGCGGTATACACTCCGAATTGCTTCACCCCGGATCATGATGGAGTCAATGACGTTTGGCAAATTGTTACACGTAACATACTGTCGCTTCAAGTTCAGGTGATGAATCGCTGGGGAGAGGTTGTGTTTGAATCAACCGAGTTGAATCCGGTCTGGACCGGCGGTTTCAATGGCAGCGACACCTATGTAGAAGATGGTCTCTATTTCTATCGTATGAAATACGTGAAGCACGATGGTCAGGAGGCGCTAGAAGAAGGAAGCATGTTTATCATTCGATAATATCACTCAGTTTCTTGTGCGCTTTACTTTTCTCAAATCGTAGTAGAAATGCTTTGAGTCAAATTCCAGAGGAGCATTCGATTTTACTCTAATCCATTGATCAGAAATATTCATGTGATGAGGGATGCCATCAACTATGCAAATGATGGGCATATTAAAACTCTCGGTGTCCGCCTTCCAGCGCAGAAGTGTTGATGTTCCTCTTTTCGTTTTTTTGATGTTGTATTCCAGTGTCGGAAGTTTGTAATGCTTGACGTACTGCTCGAAAATAGGGTCTAGTGTAAGTCCTGTTTTTTGGTTGAAAAAAGCCACCACGTTTTTGTAATCAGTAGTGCTGTATTTGAATGTAGTGTCGCACATCGATTTTATGGTTGGCCACCAAATGGAGTCGTTGTTGACCACATGGCGCAATGTGTTTAGGAAGAGCATTCCTTTCACGTACATGTCATAGTGCCCTTCGCGATTGATGCCATATGGGCCCATGATTGCGGCTTTGTTTTGCACGCGGCCGCGCAATGCATTTACGTAGGTCATGGCTGTGTCGTATCCATGCATGCATTCCACGTATATGGCTTCGGAGTAGGTGCAAAAGCTTTCGTGAATCCACATATCGGCGATATCGGCGGCCGAAACGCTATTGCCCCACCACTCGTGTCCCGTTTCGTGAATAATGATGTAGTCGAATTTTAAATTTTGGCCCGACATATCACTGCCGAGATATCCTGTTTTGTATTTATTTCCATAGGCAATTGCACCTTGATGCTCCATGCCTGCATACGGTGTTTCCACCAAAGCATAACCGTCGTTCCAAAATGGGTATTTCCCCAGAAACTCTTCATAGCATTTAAGCATGGGTTTTACTTGCTTGAATTGCTTTTCTGCCTTGTGCTCATTTCCTCTGATAACATAGTAGTCAAGCGGAAGGTGCGATCCGTCGGGTGAAGTATAGGTGTCAGAAAAGTGAACATAGTCACCTATGTTCAAGCTCACATTGTAATTGTTGATGGGATACGAAACATGCCAATGGCAAATCTTTCTGCCTTCTGTGTCGTAGTCGATACCTCGGTCTTGACCATTGGCAACACACATTAATTCCTTAGGCACCTGGCAATGGATGTCCATGCTATCGGGTTCATCGCTAAGATGATCCTTACATGGCCACCAAAGACTTGCGCCGATTCCTTGGCATGATACGGTAATCCAAGGTTGGTTATTGCTGCTTCTGGTCCACACGAAACCACCATCCCAAGGAGGGTTATTGGCAATGATGGGTTTGCCGAAATATTTAATGGTAAGCTTCAACCTTTCTCCGGATTGAACAGGTCGATGCATATCGATGAAGATGGCGTTGAACTCTCTGTGGTAGGAAAGTGTGTGGTTTTCGCAGCTGATAATCGAAACAACCATATTATCGAATAGGTCGATTTGCAAGGTGGTAAAATCTTCAACACTCAGAAATGTGATGGTATTCTCGCCCCAAATGGTTTGCGACAATGTGTCAACACTCACCATTAAATCATAATGTGTCACATCGAAGCATGTGCGATAATGACTCAACGTTCCTCTGAGTGTGTCGGCGCGGTTGGGTAAATCGTTTTGGGCTTGCATGGCTGTTATTTGGATGAGCCAGCAGATGAAACACCACGTGAGTTTGAATCGTGTGCTTGTTTGCTGATAACAATCAGATACAATTTTCATAGTGCAGCAAAGATGAAACACAGAAGCATATAATTTTGAAACATCAACCAAAGCAGAAATCTATGTACGACTACAAAGCCAATATTGAGCAATCACGTTACGATTATAACCGGAGCATTTTGCTTGAGACTTCAGCTGAACGCAATCCATTTGATCAATTTGGAATTTGGTTGAAAGAGGCCGAGGATGAAGGCATCAAGGATTACAATGCATTCAGTTTGTCTACTATTGGCGCTGATGGTTTTCCAAATGCTAGGATTGTGCTGTTGCGCAAGTTTGATCGATCAGGCTTGACATTCTTTACCAACTACACGAGCGCGAAAGGTCAGCAATTGGATCACTCGGAAAAGGTTTGTCTCAACTTTTATTGGAATACACTCGAGCGTCAAGTGCGTATTTATGGAATAGCGCGCAGGGTAAGCGAGGAGGAAAGTGATGCCTATTTTGCCACACGCCCGCGTGAAAGTCAAATTGCGGCTTGGGCTTCTATGCAAAGCATGGAAATGCGTTCACGCGAACAATTGGAAGAAGCTGTCACGCATTATACGAATCAGTTCGCCGGAAAGCCTGTGGAACGGCCTCCGTTTTGGGGAGGTTACAGTATAGTTCCTCATTACTTTGAGTTTTGGCAAGGGCGCTTGAGTCGATTGCACGATCGCCTGATCTATCGAGTGAATCAAGATTTCGAGTGGTACATCTATCGTTTGGCACCTTGAGCGAAATGAAAAAAGTCGCCCAAAGGCGACCTTTTCATTAGAACTCGTTTAAGTTATTTAGTTTTTCATACGTGTCCGCATTGCTTGAGCCAGTCTCTAAGCCGCACTCTGTCGTCGGCTATAAGTTCGCGCATTGCTTTGCGGAGTTCTTTTCGAAAGAGCATTGTATCAAACGTAACATTGCCCAATACTGCCTTGTAATACTCCAGCATACATTTAAAGTTAGGTTAGGTAGTTTTTCCTTGAGTTCCGTAATCTTCCATATGGCGAATGCACTGCTGTAGTATGTGCATGTCACTTATTGATAGTTTAAAGTGTTTCAATATGGTCTTATAACGGACCGAGAAGAGCAGAGGTTTCGTTTTTAAAGAATTCGTCTTAATTTTTTTTGAATTGGTCACATAAAAAACGAAAAACCCCCGAACGTTTCCGGGGGTATTTCATTAACCTTAACCAAAACCAAACTTGCGAGAAGTTTTTCTAGACGATTGGGCGTTGCCAATCACTGTGCCAGGTAACGGAAGGAGATGTGGATTTATTTGTGAAAGGGTGTTAAGGAATGACTAATGACTAATGACTAGTGATGCCGCCATAGACACTCACGAGTCACTAATCACTAATCATTACTAAAATATTCTTCGCATTTTTACCACTTCATGGCGATTCAACACGACATACTGAAAAAGTACTGGGGGTTCGACAAGTTTCGACCTTCCCAGGAAGATGTGGTGCAGTCGGTACTTGATGGAAAGGATACGCTGGCCTTATTGCCCACAGGTGGCGGAAAGTCGCTTTGTTTTCAAATTCCTGCTATGTGTGTCGAGGGGATTTGTATTGTCGTTTCACCACTGATGGCACTTATGCAAGATCAAGTTGTGGCTTTGCGCAAGCGGGGAATTGAGGCTCGAACGGTCCATTCATCTATGCGTTATCATGAGGTAGATCGTGTGCTCGACAACTGTGTCTATGGTTCGGTGAAGTTTTTATATGTGTCGCCTGAGCGTTTGAGCAATGAAATGTTCCAGGCACGCGTCAAGAAAATGAAAGTGTCATTGATTGCTGTAGATGAGGCTCATTGTATTTCGCAGTGGGGCTATGATTTTCGACCCGACTATTTGCGCATAGGTGAGCTGCGCAGTCTTTTTCCCGCGGCACCCATACTGGCGCTAACGGCTAGTGCAACACCAGAGGTTGTTTGCGATATTCAAAAACAGCTGCTATTTCATAAGGAGCATGTTATTGGTGGAAGTTTCGCACGCGAAAATCTTTCATACAATGTTTTTCATACGGAGAACAAGGAAGGTAAGCTGATTGAGATTCTCAATAAGATGCCCGGTTGTGCTATCGTGTATTGTGCCACTCGTCAGCGCACGCATGCCATTGCGGATTATATCTGGAAGCAGGGAATCGCATCCGGTGTATATCATGCCGGACTCACGCATGCGCAGCGTGCAGATGCATTTAAACTTTGGATGTCAGGCAAGATGCGGGTGGTATGCGCAACAAATGCATTTGGTATGGGCATCGATAAGCCTGATGTGCGTTTGGTGTTGCATGCCGATGTGCCCACACAACCTGAAGCCTATTTTCAAGAGGCTGGTCGGGCCGGTCGTGACGGCAAACTCGCACATGCCGTTTTGCTTTGGAATGAGGGCGATTTGGATAGGGCAAAAAAAAATCACGCCATCAAATTTCCTCCCAAGAGTGAAGTGCGCGACGTTTATCGCGCACTGGGTAGCTTGCTGCAGTTGGCGATAGGTTCAGGAAAGGATCAGATATTTCCGATTGATTTGCACGCCCTTGCTTCATTGCTTGGCAAGAAGCCGGCGGAAGTGCACGCCTCATTGCAGTTATTGAGTCTGTCGGGTTATTTGAATTATGATGAAGGCAGCTATTCTCCTGCGCGGTTAAATATTACAATGGACCGACAGGCCTTGTATAGTTTTCAAGTTGGGCATCCCGACTTGGATCCGCTGCTTCGATTGCTGTTGCGCATGTATGGTGGCATGTTTGAGCAGTATGTTACAATTCGGGAATCGGAGATCGCGACACAATTGAAGACAACCCATCAACAAGTTATTTCGTCACTCGAGCGACTCAAGCAAATGGAAGTGCTCGATTATGAGCCTCAAACTGATCAGCCACGCGTGACCTTTTTGCTGGATCGCCAGCGCGAAGAAGACGTGCGCATCCCGGAGTCGGTGTATGAGATGCGCAAGCAGAGCGACGAACAACGTTGGCATGCGATGGAGAAATATCTGCAGCGTGAGCAATGCCGGAGCATTCAGCTGCTGCAATACTTTGGTGACAAGTTTCCGGATCCTTGCGGACAATGTGACGTGTGTCGGCGTGAGAAGCGTGTGATATCATCGTCTAAATCATTCCATGCGCTAGAAGATGCATTGCTGAAATTGGTTTTGACTCAGTCGCCCACAGTTGAAATGGCGGTGGCAATGCTCAATGAATATGAATCACACACCGTTGTTGAATTTATCCGCAGAAAACTGGATTTGCAGGAGCTAGTGATGGATGATGGGTTGAAGTTGCGATTGCCGGGGTAGACATGGTGTCTGAATCATTGAATAGCGGTAGCTTTGCCGCATGTCATTATCCAAACTCATCCTTAAACCAGGCAAAGAACAATCCATTAAGCGTTTTCATCCGTGGGTGTTCAGCGGTGCAATTCAACGCGCAGAAGGTGCCGCACACGATGGCGATATCGTTGAAGTGTGCGATAGCAAAGGTCAATATCTGGCCACTGGGCATTGCTCGGAAGGTTCTATTGCAGTGCGGATTTTTTCATTCGATGGATTTGATGGCTCGGCCGATTTCTGGGTAGAAAAAATCAGCAATGCCTATCGTTTGCGCAAGTTGCTTGGATTTACAGATAACTCCAACACGACTATTTATCGTTTGATACACGGCGAAGGCGATGGCCTGCCGGGTCTCATTGTCGACATCTATGGCAGCACTGCAGTGATTCAAACGCATAGTGCCGGTATGTTCGAACAGCGTCAAATTATTGCCGATGCCATTGCGAAAATTTATGGTGATATGATCTCCGCTATCTATGATCGCGGCGACGAGAAAGTAGGAGGGAAGGGCACCGGTACTCAGGGCGAATATCTGCTCGGAAGCAAGCATGAAACCATTGCGCTCGAGCACGGTTGTCGCTTTGATGTGGATTGGGAAGGTGGACAAAAAACAGGCTTCTTCATTGATCAGCGCGAGAATAGAAAATTACTTGGCGATTTTGCTAAAGGCAAAAAGGTGCTCAATACGTTTTGCTACACCGGCGGTTTTTCGGTGTATGCGCTCAAGGCTGGTGCATCGTTGGTGCATAGTCTCGATAGCAGTCAGAAGGCACTCGATTTAGCCGTAATCAACGCAAAGCTCAACGGGTTCGAAGCGCCCGTGCACGATGTAATCAAAGCCGATGCGGTAGAATACATGAAGCAGTTGAAGGAGGATTACGACATCATTGTGCTCGATCCGCCGGCGTTTGCTAAGCACCTCAGTGCACGTCACAAAGCTGTGCAGGGCTACATCCGCATCAACGAAGCTGCCATCAAGCAGATTAAACCCGGCGGTATCATCTTCACGTTTTCCTGTTCGCAGGTTATTGATAAGAAACTCTTCCGTGACTCTATCATGGCGGCGAGTATAAACGCAGGGCGCAAGGTGCGTGTGTTACATCAACTGCATCAGCCGGCCGATCACCCGGTGAGCATCTATCACCCCGAAGGAGAATACTTGAAAGGACTCGTTATCGAAGTAGAATAACATGGAACTGAAGCCGTATCGAATCGACATTCGATTTTCTGATATCGACGTGATGGGGCATGTCAACAATGCCACTTACTTCACATACGCCGAACAAGCGCGTATTTATTTCTTTCATCAACTTGTAGGCGACGAGTGGAATTGGAACAAGCAAGGCATTCTTGTAGCCCGCAACGAAATGGACTATCTCCAGCCCATTCACTTCAACGATAAGGTAGACATTCATATCTACTGTAAGCACATCGGCAACAAGAGTTACACGTTGGGCTATCGCTACATACGTGGAGAGCAACTTTGCGCTACGGGAGCATCAGTGCTCGTATGCTTCGACTATGAGGAGCGACATACGATGGAGGTGCCTGAAAGGTGGAGATCGTTGTTGAGTGAAATGATGAAATAGTGAAATAGTGAAGTGGTGAATAGTGAAATAGTGGATAGAAAGAGACTCGTTCAGATCCATAACACTTGCTTTACCTCACATCCATTACCATAACCGACCTCGGCTCTAGTATTATCTCTTTTCCCAACGCAATTTCTCTGCGGCCAATGATATCGCGGCCCACTTTCGCATTCCCGATGCGCTCAGCAAAACGATTCAGCTTCAACGTATGCGGCTTGTCGTTGCCATTATACACACACATCACGGTGTGTTTATCGTCGTATCGGAAATAGACATACGTGTTTTCTTCGGGAACGAATTGCATTAGTTTGGAATTCCCTAGCCATGGATTGGCTTTGCGCCATGTTCCCAATGTGGCGCAGAAGTCGAAGGCATCCTGCTCTGGTTTTGTTCTGCCGCTTACAGAGAATTTATCGGCAGCATCACCCGGCCATCCACCCGGAAAGTCTTCTCGCACTTTGGCATCCGGGTCAGAGAAATTCTTCATCAAGATTTCGGTTCCGTAATAGATGGATGGGATACCGCGCAGCGTGTAAAGCATGGTCATGCCCATTTTGAATTTGCTGAAGTCTTCGCCCATCATGCTGTAGAAGCGACTCAAGTCGTGATTGTCGAGGAAGGTGACGAGCTCGTTAGGATTGTTGTAAAGAATGTCGTGACCTAGTGTGAGTTGTATTCTGCGGAATCCTTCTTCCCACCCAAAGTTTTCTTTGAGACCTTTGGTGATCGCGAAGTAGAGTTGAAAGTCGGTGACCGATTGCAGCGATGAGTTGAAATCCTTTTTCACTGCCGCATTTTCGGTGAACCAGGCTTGCACCGGTGATCCCTGCACCCAGGTTTCGCCAAATAAAAAGAAGTCGGGATACTCCAGGCGCATGGCCTCATCGAGTTGCTTCATGAATCGCTGGTCGGGGTATGCGTAAGTGTCGATGCGGAATGCATCTATGCCCGCGTATTCAACCCACCAAAGGGAGTTTTGAATGAGATAGCGAGCCAAGTGTGGGTCTTGTTGGTTGAGATCGGGCATGTGCTTATCAAACCACGCGTTGGACATCAAATTGCGGTCGGCATCGCTAGCATAAGGGTCCATCAATGTTTCAGCGCGATATGTGGTGCGCGTGAATTGATTGAAGTGATGGATCCAATTGCTGTCGGGCAGGTTTTTATAGAGATGGTGCTCGCTTCCCCAGTGGTTGTAGACGACGTCCCAGATTACCTTCAAGCCGCGCTGGTGGCATTGCTTAACAAATGATCGATAGTTTTCGTTGCTTCCGAATCGTGGGTCAATGCGGTATAGGTCAGTAGCCGCATATCCGTGGTAGCTTTCATATGCCTGGTCGTTGATGAGAACGGGATTGAGCCAAAGAGCAGTTACTCCCAACTGGGCGAAATGGTCGAGGTGATTAGAAATACCCTGAATGTCGCCGCCATGTCTTGATTTAAGACCCTTTCGATCGGAGTTTGGTTCTAATAGGGCTGCGTTATTGTCGTTGGCAGGATCACCATTGGAAAAGCGGTCGGGAAATATGAGGTAGATTAAATCCGAACCGTCGAGGCCATGGCTGGAAACGGGCTCCTTTTTTTCGATAGGGAATTCAAAATTATAGGTGTCACGTGATGACGCAAATTGAAACTTAAGATCTCCCGCAGGGCACGATTTGTCGATTTCAATCTCAACGAGTAAATAGTCGACATTGGGCAGTGTTGTGGTGTTTATAATTCTGCAATGCTTAGATTGTAAAGAGGCGTTACAGTTTCTGATATTCTTGGCTTGAAACAGTATTTCAACGCGGTTGTGCACCATGCCGGCCCACCAGTTGGGCGGGTCTGCTCTTACCACAGATTGAGCTTTTGCGGAGGTTTGAAATATCGAAACAATCGCAAGCAGCGTCAGAAATGCATGTGGAAAATATCGGGTCATAAAAATATATATCGTATCTCGAGGTGATAGCGAAAGTAATTACATTTGGCACAAAGTGTTTAAAGTACACGAAGTATCCAAATAAAACAATTACAATGAAAAAAATCTACTTGAGTTTCTTGAGCTTGATGGTTATGACGGGCTTGTCGGCACAGACAGCGGTGACCTTCAATGTGAGCATGCTTCCTATCGGAGCATCGGACAGTTTGCACGTGGTTGGTAATTTCCAGGATCCGAATTATGATAACACACCGGAAAACCCGGATTATCAGAACTGGACTCCCAACGCAGCATCGGGTCTTATGACTGATATTGACATGGACTTTGTCTACACTGCCACGCTTATGCTTCAGCCTGGTCGCTACGAATTCAAATTTGTGAATGGTAACGATTGGCCTTATGCAGAAACTGTTCCTCAAGCTTGCGCTGTAGAGGTAAATGGAAATGCCAATCGTCAAATTATGGTTGGAGCAGATGCTGTAACGTACAATGTTTGTTATGGTGAATGTGCAGACTGCGGTCAATATTCAGTGCGTTTACGTGTGGATATGAGCACCGTTGATTTGGATGCTGATGGTATCGGCGGAGAGCCAAACGATGACATCCATCCAGATGGTGTGCACGTGAATGGTAGCTATGCAACATGGACTACATTCTCTCCTATGCAGGATTGGGACGGTAATAAAGTTTGGGAAGGTTTGATGGTGCTCAATAGCGCAGAACCCCTACAGTACAAATACATCAATGGTCCATCTTGGGATTTTCCAAACGAGAGCATCAATGGTGCTTGTGGTGATGGCGCTGGAAACCGCGCTTTAACCATTGCTGATGTTAGCACAGTTCTTCCTGTCTATTGCTGGAATTCATGTGATCCCTGCTCACAGCCTGTAGCTATAACTTTCAGTGTGGATATGAACGCCTCATGCGCTGATGTATCAAATGGAGTTAATTTGATGGGCACTGTAACGGATTGGGCCAATGGCACTCCGATGAGTGATGCCGATGGTGATGGGATTTGGACTGTTACACTTAATCTTTCTGCTGGCAGCTATGAGTACAAGTTCCGTATTGGAGCAGGTGGTTGGGAAGGTATTGGTAACCGTCAGTTGGCTGTAGTTGCTGATACTCCTCAGGATCTTCCTGCAGTTTGCTTCAACTCTGCTGAACCGTGCGGTTCTGTAGTTCCTCCTGCAGATGTTACATTCCAAGCCCGTCCGGGTGCTGTTCAAATGGCGGCAGGTCAAGTAATGTGGGTGATGGGTGACTTCACACAGCCCAACTGGCAGGATGGTGCATTGCAAATGTCAGATAGCGACGGCGATGGCACTTGGACTGTTACTGTTCCTCAGGTTTGTATCGGATCAATGTTCTACAAATACCGTGTAGGCACTCCAGGTGGAACTGATTTTACGGAAGAAACTGCTGATTTCTCGGCGATTGGAGGTTGCGGTGTAGACAATGGCACCTTCAGCGACAACCGTTTGATGGTTCGCACAGATGGCAATCCTGTAACGGTTTGCTGGACGTTCGACACTTGCGAGGCATGCTCTGTAGGTGTTGATGAAAACAACCAAGTGGCTTCGAATATTCGCGTTTACCCGGTTCCAGCAGAAGAGCAGCTAAACGTTCAGTTTGCTGTGAATGGCGCTGAGCGCATGATGTTGCGTTTGACCAACACTCTCGGCCAGGTGGTTGTAGAAGAAAACCTTGGCGTTGTTTCAGGCCAGAAATTGATCAGCCTGAACACTTCGGATTTGGCCAGTGGTATGTATGCCCTTACCCTTACCAATGGTGCACAAACACAAGTTGTGAACGTGGTAATTAAGTAAATCAACAGAAGCTGAAAAGCAAGCTTTGAAAGTATAGAAGCGGCCTCGGATTTTCCGGGGCCGTTTTCATTTCAACAATGTGGAAATAAAAATTTTTTAGACCGCGAGTACCGACTATATTTGGCGGTTGAAACAAACATTAATCTGTATCCAAACCATAACAACTCATGAAGAGAGTATTACTTTTTATTGCTGCGATTATTGGCGGTTTTTCTGCTGCTAATGCGCAAGTAACAAGCATTACGGTGGAAACGTTTTATTCGGGAGGAGCTACGCCTTCAGTGACAAACTACCCGGCCAATCACAACACATACCGTATCTATGCGAACACTACAAACACAACTGACCGTGTTACAACGGTTTCCGGTGATGCGAACAACCCGCTTTCACTTTCTGTAGGTGGTGCAGGTATTTGGAACTACCAAGTTGGTGGAGCAACGGGTGATGCTGCTTCTTGTTTGATTTATGGCAGTCAGCCATTGGCCGAGTATGATTCATACATGACAATCGGTATTTCTTGCAATGGAGATGGAGCAGCCAACCCGGTTTACAAGGCTGAAGATTCAAACCAACCATGGCAGAATCAGGCCTTCGTAACCACTCCTCATGGTAACGGTACCTTCGTGGTAAACTCTCCAATTGGTGGAGCTTGGTTCGTGCTTACCGATAACCCAAACAGTGAGGCCGGATCAGACAACAAAGTGTTGCTCGGTCAAATCACGACGGATGGTGATATCTGCGGTATTTTCAACTTGCAGGTTTTCCCAAACTATGCAGGTGCAGGTTCAGCTTCAACCAACCAGACATTTCAATTCTCAAGCAACCCCGGCTGTGTGCCCGGTTGCACTCAGCCAACTGCGCTGAACTATAATCCAAGCGCGACATACGATAACGGTTTGTGCTTGTTGCCATGTGCTTTGACGATCAATGTTGACGCTTCTACGAACCCGCTTTGTTCTGATGGTGGTAATGGTTCTATTTCAGTTTCTGCTACCGGTGCTCAGAGTTTTTACGAGTTCTATTTCGATGGTGCTAGTCAGGGTATAAACGATTCAGGAACTGAGAATTTCCAAGGACTAAACAACGGCGTATACAGCATTTCAGTTCGCGATACTCGTTTCGACAACGTTTTGGCTAACCCGAACGGTATCAGCTGTGAGGCTACTCAAAGTGTAACTATTGAAACTCCGGCAATATTCCTTTCAGGTTCTGTAGGCGGCGCGATTCTTTGTGCCGGTGAGAATAACGGTTCAGTGACTACTTCTGCTGCTAACTATGGTGGTGGAACAGGTTCACTTTCTTTTGCTCTTTTCAATAGCAATGGAAACGCTGTAGTAGATGGTAATAATGATCCAGTTGTAGTTGCTACTCCTAATTACAGTGGATTGACAGGTGGTACTTATCATTTTGTTGCTACGGATGATAATGGCTGCACAGCTCAAGGTAACAACTTTACTATTACTAGCCCTACTGCCATCTTTATGGAAGCTTCTGCTGCTGGCGTTGGCGCATGTTACAATTCAACAGATGTAACCAAGGTTATTAACTGGTTCGGTGGTACCGGTGACGTTGATTTCTCATTGGTGAATGATGGTACTTACACAATTGAGGGTGGTGCATCAAACGTAATCGTTACAGTTGGTGTTGGTGCCCATACGATCTATGCACGAGATGCTAACGGTTGCACAGCTGAATATACCTTCACCGTATTGGGTGCTCCTGCTATCGTAATCAATGCAACTGTTGATGCTCCTTCATGTAATGGTGATACTGACGGTTCAGTAACTATTGCAACTACCGGCGGAACAGGTGCCGTTCAGTACAGCTTTAATGGCGAAGCGCTGTCTTCTGTAAACTCACTCGGTAGCTTAGGCAATGCCTCAGTTGAAGTAATGGTTCAGGATGAAAACGGATGTCAGTCAACACAAACAGTTAGCGTTGTTGAGCCTGAAGTTTTGGGAGCGAATACAACAGTGACCAATATTTCTTGTAATGGTTCTGGCGATGGTGCTATCAGCGTTGAAGCTGTGGGCGGTACTTTCCCATTCACCTATGCACTGAATGCAACACCAATGAACACAGATACCAATCCGTTATTTGCGAATTTGGCTTCCGGCTCATATACAGTGAACATTGTCGATGCAAATGGTTGCGCTTATGCAGCTGCTTCAGCATCTGTAGTGGTAGAACCATCTGCGATTGGAGCAACAGCAGTAGCGTCTGACGTGAATTGCTTCGGCGATGCCAGCGGGTCAATCGAAATCACAGCAACAGGCGGAACAGGTGCATATTCGTTTAGTGTGAACAATGGCGCTGTATCTTCAAACAATCCGATCACAGGTTTGAGCGCAGGTACATTTGATGTAGTTGTTTACGACGCTAATCAGTGTTCATTCAACATTTCAGGAGTTGTGATTGCTCAGCCTTCAGCGGCAATTTCAATCAATGGTTTGACAGAAAACCCAATCGATGAGGATGCTGGTGGTAGCAGTCCATACACTGTGGCCGGCGGTACTTCACCTATTACATTCGCATGGAGCGGTCCGGGTGGATTCACATTCGATGGTCAGGACTTGGGTGGTCTTACAACAGCTGCTCAAGCCGGTAACTATATTCTCACTGTAACCGATGCAAATGGTTGTATTGCAACTCAAACGTTGACCATCACAGGTGTGAATGAGTTGGGTCGTGAATACTCAATTTCGATGTATCCTAACCCGAACAATGGTCAATTTGTAATGAACATCGAAGGTTTGTCAGGCGAGAAGATGTCATACAGCATCATCGACAATAGCGGTCGCATTGTAATGAGCAAAGAGCTCGGCAACGTAAACGCTACTCGTGTTGAGTCTGTTGATATGATGGGCTCGGCTGCAGGAATCTACCAGGTTCGTTTGGCTATCGGCAGCGAGGTTCATAGCCTGCGCTTTGTAAAGAACTAATCCGAAAGGAAGACGATAAAAAAGGGCCGCAATTGCGGCCCTTTTTCGTTAGAGGATTTTCTCGTTGAGCATCCATCCTGTGATGCTCATCCGGTCGCGTTGTGTTACCAAAACTTCATGTTCCTTCTCGCTTAGAAATAGCGCTAGCGTGCCCATTTGTGGATTTATAGTCGCCACGGTTTGCGACTCTGCGTAGATGCACAATTGTCCGCCGTCGGTGTCAATCCATTCTTGATTGAGATAGAAAACAAAAGAAACTATGCGCGATGAACCGGATTTATGTCGGTCGACATGGCGCTTATAGAAACTGCCCGGTGGGTAATGGGTGTAATGGCATTCGAAATCGCGGATGCCTAAATAGAAATTTCGATTGAGCTGGGTGATGAGTTCTTGGAGTTTTTCGATAAAGACTGAAGCAGCCTGATTGGGATGTCTGTGGTCAATCCAGTGGATGAAATCACTTCTTTGACTGTTATTGATGTGGGCATTGGCATCTTTACCGATGCCTGCTTGCTTGAATCTTTCTTGCGCTTCTAGATTTTCGATTTCAAGGCGAATGGCCTGCGCAGATGATTGGTCAAGAAAGTTGGGCCACTCATAAAATCCATTTTTTTCGAAAGCTTCAATCCATTCATTCATAGCACTGATGTTCATCATTAAAGCGGGCAATTTAGCGCGGGAATAATCTGAAAAGTTACATTTGAACTTCAATAGAAATCTATATGGCGAAAGGGGTTGTACTGGTAACCGGTGCGGGCAGTGGCATTGGTCAATCCGTTGCCGTTCACTTGGCAAGTGTGGGTTATACCGTTTATGGCGCATCACGTTCGGTGGCCCAATTTCCCTTTTCGAACATCACCCACTTACAAATGGATGTGTGCAAAGAGGCGGATGTTAGGCTGGCGTTAGAAACTGTTATAGCTCAACACGGCCGCATTGATGCAGTTATAAATAGCGCGGGTTTAGGTATGCTAGGTGCAGTGGAGGATTGCACCGATACGGAGGCTCGGGAAATTTTTGATACCAATCTATTCGGTATGCTGAATGTGTGCCGCAACATCGTTCCCATCATGCGCAATCAAGGCAGTGGTTATATCATCAACATAACATCTATGGCCGCTCAAATGGCGCTTCCATTTCGAGGCATATACAGTTCGAGCAAGTTCGCGGTGGAGGGGTTTAGTGAAGCATTGAGTCAAGAGGTTCGGGGAAGCGGAATCCATGTGGTAATCATAGAGCCTGGCGATTTTAAAACAGCAATCAATGGTAATCGACGCGTTGCGAGTAGTGTTTCAGAGCATCATCGGGCAACGCATGATCGCATTCAAGCGCAGGTCAACAGCGAGGTGGATAATGCTCCGGATCCTATAGCCATTGCACGTTTGATTGTGCGTGTTTTGGAGATGAGGCAACCGTCGTTGCGCTATCGTGTGGCTCGGCCTTTGGCGCGTTTTGCTAATTTATTGAGGCTTGTGCTACCTGACCGATGGTTTGAGCGTTTGCTCATGCGCCGTTACAGTGTGAAATAAAAAAGGGCTGCCGAAGCAGCCCTTTTATTTTATTTCAGATTCATGTATTAATGACCACCTTTTGCCTTGTCGGCACCGGCAGCATCAGCAGGTGCATCCACATTGGCCTTGATGGTAATCATGGATTGAATCGGCTCTGTATTAGCGGTGATAGTTACAGTTTTTGATTGCGCTCCTTTTTTGCCCGTTGAGTTAAACTTCACTTTGATATCACGAGACTCGCCGGCAGGAATTGGATCTTTTGGATATTCAGGAACGGTGCAACCGCAAGAGCCATGTGCTTCTTCGAGTATGAGAGGTTCTTTACCTGTATTGGTAACTTTAAACACGCATTCTACTTGTTCACCTTGTTTGATGGTGCCGAAATCGTGTTCTTTTTTGTCGTAGGTCATAGTTGTTTTTGCGCGGCTCTCAGAAAGCTTAGCTGTTGCGCCATCCGGACTGCCGGCGTTTGCTGAAGCGGTGTTTGCTGAAGCATCGATAGGTGCTGAAGTTTCAGCCGGACGTGATTCAATATCACCAGAGGCCTTTTTCAATTGCGTATAACCAATAAAACCGAGGGCTCCTGCCAATACTACTAAGATGCCCACTTTTAATCCATTACTCATTGTATGCGTTTTTTAGTTTGAATTTTATATATACAAATTTATATTTCTTACTTAAAATCAGAATAGGCGAGTTTCATTTTTTCAAACGAGCCATCTTGAAGAACTTTTACCGCTTTTTTTAGTGCCGGATTGAGCTCATTAATGAGCACGTAAAACGCTTCATTGTCGTAAAGGTTACGCGCAACCAATGCTTTAGTGCGAACACGGATGGCGTGCTCTGAAACTTTGAATTGACTTTCGTTGAATGGCACGTCCTTTTTTGCAAGCATGTCAATCATTTCAGGTAATGCGTTTTCAGGCAGGTTGTAATTGGCAACGAAAGATTTGATGTCGGGGTATTTTTCTAGAAGCGCAGCGCGCTGAGCATTGGTGTAATTCATTACCCAATCATTGTTGATGCCGGTACGCAGCATTTCGCTGAAGTAATTGCTGTTTTCAGATGTGTCGAGTGGCACGAAAATGTCAGGTAGAATGCCTCCGCCACCATATACCGTGCGATTCTTCAAATTGGTGTAATATTTTAGTGAATCGGGAAGATTGAGACTGTCGAGACTAAATAGCTCTCCATTTTTAAAACGTTTTTCCTTGTCTTTTTCATATTCGGCCAGTCCATCTTCATAGGATTTCTGAATGCATCGACCTGATGGTGTGAAGTATTTCTGCACGGTGAGACGCACCATGCTACCGTCGGGCAGGCGCACCGGACGTTGCACCAGTCCTTTGCCAAAAGAGCGGCGACCAATGATGAGTCCGCGATCCCAATCTTGGATTGCTCCGCTTAGGATTTCACTTGCTGATGCCGATGATTCATCAATGAGAACAATGAGTCTTCCCTTTTCGAAAATTCCTTTTTTAGTGGGATCAGCGCGGCGCTCGTCACGCGGGAAAGCTCTGCCTTCGGTGTACACGAGAAGACGATCACCTGATATGAATTCATCACACATCTCCACTGCGATGTCCAATAGGCCTCCACCATTGCCTTGCAGGTCAAGAACCAGGTCTTTCATGCCTTCGGCGCGCAATTCGGTTATGGCTTTGCGCATTTCTTCTGCTGTAGTTTGAGCGAATCGGCTAATTTTCACATAGCCAATTCCAGGTGCCACCATATAAGACGCGTCGGAAGAATAGATTGGAATTTTATCCCGGGTGATAGTGTAGTAGTATAGTTCAGCTTCGTGGTTGCGTTCAATTCCTACGGTAACCTTAGTTCCTTTCGGACCTTTGAGCTTTTTCATTACATCGCTGTTCTTGATGCCAATGCCGGCTACATTTTCGCCATCAATCTTGACAATTTTGTCGCCACTGCGAATGCCCAACTTTTCGGATGGCCCACCTTGAATCGGTTCAACCACCAAAATGGTGTCGTGTAAAATTTGGAACTGTACACCAATACCGTCGAAGCTTCCTTGCAGAGGTTCGTTGGCGCTTTGCACTTCTTCTTTGGATAGGTAAACGGAGTGAGGATCGAGCTCTTCGAGCATATGCACAATGGCCTTTTCCGTGAGCTCTGCCGCTTTAATAGTGTCTACATACATCAGGTCGATGTAGTTGAGCAGGGTAGCAAATTTTTCGGTTGTTTCAGAGGGGTTTTTGATTTGTGCTGATGCATTCCATCCGAAGATCAATGAGCACATAAGTAGTAGAGAGAAGCTTTTTTTCATATCGGGCATACTGCGGTAAAAGTAGAGTCGGAAATGGATTGAATATATAAAAATTGGTTAAGATATGGGCACGTGCAATTTTAGATAGTACCCTCACCCTCTTTGTATATTGCCCCTCATGTTGCCTTTTTTGAAACAGCTTAGACTGATTTTCTTGGTCACCAGTGGAATGTGCCTCGGCATTACCTTATCGGCTCAACATTATGTTGATTTGTTGCGATTGACAGCGTTGCAAACGCCTCCCAATGTTTTCGATAGCAGCGACGTTTCAGCCCCATTACGGGAAATTGTTGCAGACGCAACGGTGCCATTGCGGTTGAATGATCGGCTAAACCTACTCACCGGCGGAATATTCCACCGCATTGAGACGCGCCTCGATGAGAGTCAGCCTGAAGTAATCAAGGCTACCGATGGTTTGTTGAAGGTTGGCGTGAACATTAAACTCAATGATTGGTCGAATCTAACGTGCATGATGTTGCCGCGTTATTCCGGTGATGGCGGTGCTTGGTCGAGAAAGGACCTGCAGCTGGGGGCAATGGCTATCTATAAATTGAAAAAGTCACCCCGCCTAACATGGCAGTTTGGTGCCATGTATAATGGGGAATTGTTTGGTCCCTTCTTCGTACCACTCTTGGGTTTTTACACGCAAAGTGAATCTCTAAAGTGGGAGGCGAATTTTTTTCTTCCGGTATCAGCCGATTTGAATTATTCGGTAAACTATAAATTCCGACTCGGGATTGCATTCGCGTCCGGTGTGAAGTCTTTTTATGTGAATGAAGCCATCACAACTTATCGGGATTTGTATTGGGTGAAAAGCACGAATGAAGGTTATTGTTACCTGCAATTCGAACCGATTCGAGGGTTTGTTTTTCAATCGCGATTTGGGCATTCTGTAGCTCGCAAATACACTTTGTACAACGCAAGTGATCGGATTGATTGGGCCTTGATGTCATTTAAGTTTGGCGATGACCGCACACGGCTCAATACCAATTTTGCTGATGGTCTGATTTTCCAGTTGAGATTCATCTACCGGTTTTACATGGGGGAAAAGAAACGGTAATTTGAATTTTGCTTGTAGAATGCCTGATAATGGCCATTCATCCTTCATATTTGCCCAAAGCAACTGCGCATGACCCTGTTAGACGGCCTAGCCACCTCCAAGCAAATCAAGTCTGAGATAGCAATTGCTGTTGCTGAAATGGTAGGCCGTGGTGAGCGACCACCGCATCTGGCCGCTGTGCTGGTAGGTGAGGATGGCGCCAGCTTGACTTATGTGACATCTAAGGTCAAGTCATGTGAAGAGGTTGGTTTTAAATCGACGCTGGTGCGCAGAGAGGCATCTATCACTGAGCAAGAATTGTTGGATTTAGTGAGTGAGTTGAATGCCGATGCAACACTGGATGGCTATATACTTCAGCTGCCTCTTCCCAAGCATATTGACGAGCATAAGATTTTACTGGCGATTGATCCTCGTAAAGACGTGGATGGTTTTCATCCGGAAAACGTAGGCCGCATGGCCCTGGGTTTACCTTGTTATTTGCCAGCCACACCCGCGGGTATCATTGAACTCCTTCGACGCTATAACGTGCCTACCGAAGGCAAGCATTGCGTGGTGATTGGCCGATCGCATATTGTAGGACTGCCGATGTCCATTTTATTGCAACGCAACACTAATCCAGGCAATTGCACGGTGACGATAACGCATAGCAAAACACAAGGACTCGCTGATTTATGCCG
>CANHPZ010000007.1 GCA_947462725.1 Flavobacteriales bacterium | reverse complement strand
GACATTCCATTGTGTGTTGGTCAGACGAATCAATTGAATGCCGTTATCGAAAATGCTGTTAGCACTGTGACCTATACTTATCAATGGTCGCCGGCAACGGGGTTATCCAATGCTACAATTGCTTCTCCTGTTGTTAATGCTCCCAACACGTATAGCGTTGTTGTTTCTGCTGTTGGCCTAGACAATTGCTCCGGCACAGATGCGGCTGATGTCGTTCCGGTGGCTCCTCTGGTAACTACAGATTCTCCGCAATACAATTGCTTTGCGATTTACCCGGTTACGCTCACCTCAGCACCACAAGTAAATCCTGATGCCACTTTCTCTTGGTACATGAACGATGATATCCTAGGCGGTGAGGTTCATGATTCATTGGTGGTTTCAGATGACGCACACTATCAACTTATCGTGAATGATGCCGCTTGCAATACAGCCGATACAGTAGATTACTACATTGCCCCGCCGCTGGTCATCGAAGATCGCATCATGAAACCTTGCGTTGAAACGCTGCCGGTAGATATCATCGCTGATGATCAAAACCAATCTGTTGTTTGGGATTGGAGTTTCTATCCATCGTTGGCTGCATTTGCAGCAGGTAATGAAGACACCACATTCTCTAACGCTCTTCAGGCTTATACTACAGAGACTTCAGGAGTATACCTGTTGCACGTGCAACAGGCCTATTGTCAAAATTCAGCAGATATCATCATTCGCTTCGAACCTGAAGAGTGTGAAATGATTATCCCGAATATCATGACGCCGGATGGCGATGGACGAAATGACACGTTTGAAGTAACGAGTATTCGTCGCTACCCTGGTAGCTCGGTTCAGATTTTCAATCGTTGGGGAACGCTCATCTTTGAAGACTTGGACTACAATGGGAAGTGGAATGGCGACAACGCTGCAGACGGAACATACTACTACATCGTAGGTTTGAAGAAAAATACTGGAGTGGAATACTTCCGCGGCGATTTGACCATCGTGCGCAAGAAATAAGTTATCATAAACTTCCGAAAATGACTGCCCCTCATGGGGCAGTTTTTTTTTGCACCTTCGGATATTTGCCCTCACATGACAGACGCAATAGATGAACTCGGCCGGTTGGCTTCGATACTCCGCATTGAACAATCGGAAGATTTTGCATTGCATGACGCATGGCTCAAGCGATCGAGTATTCCGGAGCGCAAGCGCAATGGCATTACTTGGTTTCCTCTGAAAATTGTGGAAACAGGATTTGGTATCGGCTCTTATCCTTTCATTGTTGTGGAGCGCAACCCGGGTGACCGATTGGAGCATCGGTTCCAAAGTGCGGCTCCTGTTAGTTTGTTCTCGGCGGCTGACGGATTGGATAATGCCATGGTCAACGGCACAATTGGATACGTAGACGATCAGCGCATGAAGATTTCATTCTATCTCGATGAGCTGCCCGACTGGGTGGATGAGGGTAAGATTGGTGTCAATCTCTTGTTCGACACACGCACGTATGATGAGATGTTCAAGGCGCTCAATCTATTAATCAATGTAGAGAAGGGAAGGCTGAAACAACTGCGCGATATACTGTTGGGTTACGCGCAACCGAACTTTAAGAAGCTTGATACGGTGGTATCGGCTCGGTTGAATGACTCGCAAAATGCAGCGCTCAAGCTTATTCGGGAAGCAGAGGATTTGGCTGTAGTGCACGGCCCGCCCGGCACGGGTAAAACTACGACCCTGGTAGAATCCATGGTGGAAGTGCTGCGCGATGAAAAACAAATCATGGTGTGTGCGCCGAGTAATGCCGCTACCGATCACTTGGCTCGAAGTCTTGCTAATAAAGGATTGCGTGTCGTGCGCATTGGCAATTTGGCTAAGGTTGAAACCGACAATACCGCTCTTACTTTGGATGTGCTGCTGCAGCAAGAACGTGATTTCAAGCAAATCAGAGAATTGAAAAAGCGAGCGTTGGAATTGCGTAAGATGGGAGGGAAGTACAAGCGCTCTTTTGGTCGTGAAGAAGCCGAACAGCGTAAATTGATTTTTCATGAAGCCCGTCAAATCAACAAGGAGGCTCGTGAACTTGAAAATTATCTGGTGCAGAAAGTGCTCGACGAAGCTCAGGTGATAGCCTGCACGCTTATCGGGTCAGCTTCGGATTATTTGGTGGGAAGGAGATTCACCACGGTCGTTATCGATGAAGCCGGACAAGGCATTGAGCCTGCTGTATGGGTGCCTATCTTAAAGGCTGAGCGTGTGATTATGGCAGGAGATCCTTTTCAGTTGCCACCTACCGTGAAGAGTCAAGAGGCTGCATCCAAAGGGCTCAACATAACATTGCTCGAGAAAGTTATTAAGCGATCGCCTGCTGTGGCATTGCTGCGCGAGCAATACAGGATGCACGAGTTGATCATGGCTTTTTCAAATCGCAAATTCTACGACAATCAATTGGTGGCACATGCCAGTGTAGTGGATCGTTGCTTGGCTGATGGTATTCCTGTTGAATTTATAGATACCGCCGGTTGTGGTTTTGATGAGAAGGCTGGTGATGATGGCGATTCACGCTGCAATCCGGATGAGGTGAATATCATTCGAAAGCACTTCGATGCGCTAACTGAGCAACTGGGCAGCGACTTTCAGTTTGCCATTATCTCTCCCTATCGTGCACAAGTGGATTTGCTTCAGGCTGAGTTTGCGGGGATGCAGCATGTAACGGTCAATACGATTGATTCCTTTCAAGGTCAGGAACGTGAGGTTGTATACATCAGTATGGTGCGTAGCAATGAGAAAAGCGAAATTGGTTTTTTGCGCGATTATCGTCGCATGAATGTAGCCATGACACGCGCTAAGATGAAGCTTGTTGTTGTTGGCGATAGCGCTACCCTGGGCAATGATAAATTCTATAACGATTTTCTGCAATTTGCAGAAACATCTGGGGCATACCGCACGGCTTGGGAATTTAACTACTGATTGAATGTGCCCGAGTTTCGCTTTTCCAGCATGGGTACAAAAGAAAATTCGCCATGGAGTTCAGATTCAAATGTGCCGTCGGGTAATTCTTTCACGACCATCATGCGCTGCACTTCACCTTCCCCGAATGGCATCACCAATATCCCACCCGGCTTGAGTTGCATCAATAGGTCTTCCGGAACTTTTGGAATTGCACACGTAATAATTACTCGGTCGAATGGAGCGAATGAAGGCAACCCTTTATAGCCATCACCATAGCTGAGATAGGTTTTGTAGCCCATTTTAGCCAATAGTTTTTTGGAGTTTTCATGCAAGAGCTTCTGACGCTCAATAGAGTAAACTTTGGCGCCTAGCTCACAAAGCACGGCTGTCTGAAATCCGCTTCCTGTTCCGATTTCCAATACCTTCATTCCAGGTTCAACACTCAATAATTGCGATTGGATAGCTACCGTATACGGATGCGAAATGGTTTGACCTTCACCAATTTGAAAAGCTTTGTTGTCGTATGCAAACTCCAAAAAAGCACTCGTTAAAAAGTAATGTCGGGGCACGGCATTGATGGCGTCCAATACTCTTTGGTCGCTGATACCCATGTGTTTTAACTCATCTACTAATTTCTTTCTGAGTCCTTTGTGGCGATACGAATCTGTTAACATAGCGGAGTTAAAACTAGTGTTAGTAGTCATGCGCCATGCGCTGTTGAAAATTAAAAATCAACCGCCCGTTGTAGACACTTGTTCAGTCAATTTTTGTGGTATGGCGGATAAGCTGAAAATAGGAGTTTTGGGTGCCGGCCACTTGGGCAAGATTCACATGAAATGTATCAGTGAATTGACCGAGGTGTATGAGCTGGTTGGTTTTTATGATCCCAATATTGCAAAGGCCAAGGAGGCAGCAGATCAATTTGGTGTCATGCCTTTTCACAATGCGCAATCGCTGATTGATGCTTGTGATGTGGTGGATATTGTTACCCCAACCATCCAGCATTTTGAAGCGGCAAACATGGCTATTCGAAAATTGAAGCATGTCTTTATTGAGAAGCCAGTTACGACTACATCCGAAGAGGCACGGTCACTTATTAGCTTGTCGAAGGAGGCCGGCGTAAAAGTGCAAGTGGGACATGTCGAGCGTTTCAATCCGGCATTCCGAGCGGCTCGTCCTTATTTGGATCAACCGCGGTTTATTGAAACCCATCGCCTGGCGCAATTCAATCCGCGCGGCACTGACGTATCCGTGGTGCTTGACCTCATGATTCATGATATCGATATCATATTATCTATTACAGGAGCCAATGCGCGTCGTATTTCTGCCAGCGGAGTCGCCGTGCTAAGCGACACGCCTGATATCGCTAACGCTCGTATTGAGTTGGATAATGGGTGCGTTGCCAATCTTACAGCCAGTCGTATCTCCTTGAAGAATATGCGTAAATCGCGGTTCTTTCAAAAGGATGCTTATATCTCTGTCGACTTTCTTCAGAAGGAAGCTGAGATTGTGCGCATGAAAGAAATTGTAGGCGATCCGGATCCCTTCTCAATCGCCATTGAGCTGGGCGCTGGCAAAGGCTTTAAAGAGATTCTTTTTGAGAAGCCCAAGGTGGAGGAGACCAATGCTATCCGCGATGAACTCGAATCTTTCGCCAAATGCATCAACGAAAACACCTTCCCCGAAGTGTCGCTCCAAGATGGCACCCGTGCTTTGGAAGTGGCGCTGCAGGTGCTCGAGAAAATGGCGCAGCATGTCTTGATTCAAGACCCTGATGTTCAGTCGCCCAAGGACTTTTAGAACATTTTCAATAATTTTCACCGGTAGGCAATAATTCAGCATTCGTTCGTTCGGTGCATGGCGCGTTCGCGCGCTTGCCTTAATTTGCCATCCTTTTTAATCGGACTTCCGGAATTTATGCGGCTTGCTTTGTTTCTGTGCTTGTTGGTTTGTTTGGTGTCGTGCTCAGATTCGCGCAATGATATCGGCATTCCATCATTTGTAGTTGCTGATCAAGTTGAGTTGACTACCACCATTGCACAAGGTTCAAATAGCCATGGAATTAGTGAACTATGGTATTATATCGATGGCGACATTACCGGTGTGTTGGATTTACCCTCCCATTTGCCTGTTCTCAAAGAGGGAATGCACAACGTAACTGTGTTCGCCGGCATTAAAAACAATGGCATGGGCACGAGTCGAATTCGATACCCTTTCTACACGGCCTACGATACCTCAATCTATTTCACAAAAGGTGAATCATTTCATATTCAACCCCAGTTTGAATACCTCAATAACACCCAGGTGGATGCTACCCGAAATTTTGAGGCGGGGAACCCATTTCTGGAAGCAACAGGAAACGGTGGAACTGTCGAATTACTGAATGTGCCCGATTTGGCAGCGAGCGGTGTAAGGTGCGTGAAGATGGAACTTCCGGCTGATGCTACATTGTTGAGTTTTGTTGACGAAACGAATGTCAGTCTGACATCAGGAGATGTCGCTTTTCTTGAACTCGATTATAGTTGCAATAACACCTTTGTTCTTGGCCTCTACGTTGTGACTGGCGGAACTTCTCAAAAGCAATCCGTGCTTTATCTCACACCAACCAATGATGGTGATGGATCAGTTCCTACCTGGAACAAAGTATATATGGATTTGGGTATGGTGGCCTCGCAATATCCTTCGGCAGATTACTACAGATTATTTGTGGAATGCACACGCGATGAAGCAAGTGTTCCTGCCATTTATCTCGATGATATCAAAGTTGTGAAATAGATTGAACAACACTAGACAAATAGCGAAATATGTCCTTGCTGATTTGCTTTCAGCAGCTGTAGCATGGACGGCGTTGTACGTGTATCGAAAAGTATATTTAGAGCCGGTTAAATTCGGTGGCGAGGTCAAATTGGAATTCGATACCAACTATTTTCTCGGTTTGTCATTGGTGCCTTTGTTTTGGGTCTTGCTCTATGGTGTGAGCGGACACTATTCAAATATTTTCCGTCGACATCGACTGAAGGAATTTGGTCAGGTAGCCATGTCTTCGGTTATCGGAGTGCTGTTTATCTTTTTTGTGCTGTTGCTGGATGATCAGATCAAGTACTACCAGCATTATTATAAATCATTTCTTGTGCTATTCTGTGCACACTTCGTGCTAACGCTTATGCTTCGCATGATACTTACTTCTCGCACGGTGTCACTTGTGCATAGCGGTCGGATTGGCTTCAATACTCTTATTGTTGGCGGATATGATCGGGCTCTGAATATGTACGAGGAAATTATGGCCATGCGCAGCTCGCCGGGTTATAAATTCGTCGGATTTGTTCGGGTGAATGGTCAGGATAATCTGTTGGCCAAGCACATTCCTTTACTCGGAAAATATCATGAACTGCCTGAACTCATTCTGAAGAATCAGGTCGAGGAAATCATTATCGCCGTTGAAAGTGGCGATCACAAGGATCTTCAAAGTATTTTGTTTTTGTTGGAAGGCATTGATGTGAACATCAACATTATTCCCGACATGTTCGACATCCTAAGCGGTTCGGTGAAAATGAACAGCATTTATGGAGTGCCTCTCATTCGAGTGAATCATGAAATCATGCCGCAATGGCAATTCTCGGTGAAGCGAATCATAGATATCGTTGTGTCTTCTCTATCGATGCTAGTGCTATCACCTTTTTTGTTGTGCATCGCCTTGGCCATCAAATTCACTTCAAAGGGTCACATATTTTATTCGCAAGAACGCATCGGTAAAAATGGAAGTCCATTTCAAATCTATAAGTTTAGAACCATGGTTTCTGATGCCGAGCGCAATGGTCCGCAGTTGAGTTCTACACACGATAGTCGAGTTACTTCTGTAGGTCGTTTTTTGCGGAAAATGCGCTTGGATGAACTGCCGCAATTCTACAATGTGCTCATTGGAGAAATGTCGTTGGTAGGCCCGCGCCCGGAGCGCCGTCACTTTATTGAGCTGATCAAGCAGCGTGCTCCGCACTATAGTCACTTGCATCGCGTGCGCCCCGGCATTACATCGTGGGGCCAAGTGAAGTATGGCTACGCGGAGAATGTGGATCAAATGATTCAGCGACTGAAGTATGATGTGCTCTACATCGAAAACATGTCGCTTGCCATGGATTTCAAAATCTTATTCTACACCATCGCCATCGTGCTTAAAGGAGCTGGTAAGTAGTACTTGATTAAACCATATTCTCAATCTTTTTTAGGCGCTCTCCCAGATACACATCCACATCGTGAAATGGTACCTCACTGCGCACCTGAGCATGCAATTCCTCCACAGCATTTGAACTGCGCAGCGGACGGCGCAAATCCAATGCTTGTGATGCATTGAGCAATTCGATCGCAAGAATGGATTTTACATTTTTCACAATGCGAAAACACTTGGTTGCTGCATTAGCTCCCATACTCACATGATCTTCTTGCCCATTGCTACTATCGATGCTATCGATGCTTGCCGGTGTGCAAAGTTGCTTGTTTTGAGAAACAATGCTCGCTGCGGTATACTGCGGTATCATGTAGCCACTATTCAAGCCGGGGTTCGGAGCAAGATAGGCGGGCAAACCGCGCTGACCACCGATGAGTTTGTAGGTGCGGCGCTCAGAGATGCTTCCTACCTCGGCCATGGCTATGGCTAGAAAATCAAGCGCAAGAGCTAAAGGTTGACCGTGAAAATTTCCGCCGGAAATGACCTGGTCGTCCTCAGGAAAAATCAGGGGGTTATCGGTAACTGAATTTATTTCCGTCTCAACCACATTTTGAACATAGCGCATGGCATCCAAACTTGCTCCTAATACCTGTGGTATACAGCGAAAACTATAGGGATCCTGTACGTGGTTTTTGTGCTGTTCCGCTATCGCGCTGCCTGAAAGCAACTCCAGCATGCGTTGTGCAACATACACCTGTCCACCATGCGGCCGCACGCGGTGAATGTTTGCGTGAAATGCATCAATTCGTCCATCATATGCATCGAGAGACATACTCGCAATGTGAAGCGAGCGTTCAAATAATCGGTTGGATTCTGTGATACAGTAGGTGGCATAGGCACTCATGAATTGGGTGCCGTTAATAAGCGCGAGACCTTCTTTGCTTTTCAATGTCACCGGCTTCAGTCCGGCATTTTTCAATGCTGCTCCTGCGTGCATGCGAGTACCGTTATAGTATACTTCGCCTTCACCAATCAAGGGCAAACACATGTGCGAAAGCGGCGCTAAATCACCACTTGCTCCCAATGAACCTTGCTGATAAACTATTGGCGTGATGCGCTGGTTGTATAAATCAGAAAGCAGTTGGACTGTTTCGGGCTGCACTCCGCTGTGGCCATACAACACACCTCTTATTTTGAGTAGCAGCATGATGCGAACAATTGCAGGCGGAACTTCATCACCCATGCCGCATGCATGCGACATCAGCAAGTTGTTTTGCAAAAGACTGAGGTCGTTGCTGTCGATGACGGTGTTGCACAGCGATCCGAATCCTGTGTTCACTCCGTAAATGGGCGAGCGATGCGTGTTCGATTTGTCATCCAAATAGGAACGCACGGCAGCCAATCGCGCTTTGGCAGCCTCCGGAATATTGAGCGCATGACCGGATTGAATAAACGCAATGACTTCGTCGCAGGTAAGTCGTTTTGAAATGTCTGTAATTACCATAGGTAAGCTTTCTGAAGTGCGCAAGTTACACTCAGCGGAACAAGTATGCGAGGGTAGCCTCAATCCGGAATTGCCATTTATTCAACGATTCATTCACGGTGATAACTTGGCAAAGAACTTTGGTATAACTTGCCGGCATAATTACTCCATTATGAAACCCATTTTTGGCATTTTCACTGTCGCTGCGATGATGTGCTCGCAAGCCATGCAGGCGCAAAACCTGAAGTTTGAAGAGTACGATTTAGCCAACGGCCTTCACGTTATTCTTCATGAAGATCACAGCACTCCTATCACTGCAGTAACCGTGATGTATCACGTAGGTTCTAAGAACGAAACCGTTGGTCGCTCGGGTATGGCCCACTTCTTTGAACACTTGTTGTTCGAAGGCTCGGATAATATAGGTCGCGGCCAATATGCCAAATTTGTTGAGAATGCCGGTGGCGCCCTCAATGCCAATACATCGCAGGATAGAACCTTTTACTACGAGTTATTGCCAAGCAACCAGCTTGAATTGGGCTTATGGCTCGAGAGCGAGCGCATGATGCACGCTAAAGTTGAAATGGTTGGTATCGAGACCCAGCGCGAAGTGGTGAAAGAAGAGAAGCGCCAGCGCGTCGACAATCAGCCCTATGGAACGCTTTTCCAGGAAACATTAGATCATGCATTTGATGTGCATCCCTACAGCTGGCCTCCTATAGGTAGCATGGAAGATTTGAATGCCGCTCAAGAGGCCGACTTCAAGAATTTCTACAAGACTTTTTATGTGCCTAACAACGCTGTGCTCAGCATTGCGGGTGATTTGGATATTGCAGCAACTAAAGCGCTTATTGCAAGATATTTTGCTGAAATACCTCGCGGCTCTGTTGAAGTGTCTCGCCCAACTCAAGTGGAGCCTCTCAATAAAGGCGAAGTACGCGATACCATTTGGGGTAAGGACCAGTTGGCGATGGTAGTGGAGGCTTTCCACATTCCTGCTCAAGGTACACCGGAGTATTATGCAGTGGATATGCTCAACCAAGTTCTTTCGCAAGGCGAAAGCTCACGCTTGAATAAATCATTGGTGGATGAAAAACAAGTCGCTCTGTATTCGGGCGCCTTTACATACAATACGGAGCATCCGGGACTTACCATGGCGTATAGCTTGGCTAATATGGGTGTTGATGCACGGCAGGTGGAAGAAGCCATGAACGCAGAATTTGATCGCATGAAAACAGAGTACATCAGTGATGCTGAGCTCCAAAAATTGCGCAATCAGGTGGAGAATGATTTTGTAAGCCGCAATGCTTCAGTGGCCGGAATTGCGGAAAGTTTGGCCAACTATCACATGTATTTCGGTGATGCCAACTTGATCAATACAGAAATTGAGAAGTACAACGCAGTAACCAAGGACGACATCATGAATGCCGCTAAGAAATTCTATACACCACAAAACCGTGTGGTATTGTATTTCATGAACGACCCGAAACTGAATCAGAATTAATTCTACAACGCCTAAATCCATTCAATAGATCATACGAACGATGAAAAAGTTCTTCCCCATTATAACACTGTCATTGGCTCTTGTTGTTGCAGCCTGCAGTTCTTCTAAAAAACTTGATCGCAGCATTGTGCCAGTAGCCGGGCCAGCGCCGAAAATTCAGATAGGTCAGTATCAAATGACAACCTTGCCCAACGGGTTGAAATTGGTTGTTGTTGAGAATCACAAATTGCCTCGTGTATCCTATAGCATCAATTTGGATATCGATCCTATTTATGAGGGAAATCGCGCGGGATATACAATGCTGAGCGGTGAATTGATGAAGGCCGGCACCAAGTCGCGTAAAAAATCACAGATCGACGAAGCTGTTGATTTTATGGGCGCTTCGCTATCGACTTCGGCTAGTGGTGTGTTTGGTAGTTGCTTGGTGAAGCACAGCGGAGAATTCCTTGACCTGATGTCGGACGTGTTGTTGAACCCAACTTTTCCATCAGAGGAGCTAGAAAAGAGCCGCAAGCAGCAATTGTCGAATCTGGTCAATGAGAAAACTGATCCGAATGCTATGTCTGATCAAATTGGCAATGTCATGAAGTATGGAACCAATCACCCGTATGGTGAGGTGATGTCGGAATCTTCCATTAATGCAATTACAGCTGATGATCTAATCAGTTACCACCAGGATTTCTTTCGTCCGAATGTGGCCTATTTGATTGTAGTAGGTGATATCACTTTCGCAGATGCGCAAGCACAGGCCAACAAGTACTTTGGCAGCTGGAAGCAGAAGGAAGTAAAGAACTTTAAGTATGTTACGCCGCAAGTGCCTGCTGGTAATGTGGTTGCTTTTGTTCCGCTTGCAGGCGCAGTGCAAAGTGTGATTGATGTGACTTATCCTATCAATCTGATGCCGGGAACCAACGACGCCATCGTTGCGGGTGTGCTCAACAACATTTTGGGTGGAAGCGGTTTTCAGACCCGTCTGATGCAGAATCTGCGCGAAGACAAAGCTTACACCTATGGCGCATACTCGAGTATTTCACCCGACGAGTGGGTGGGCTCATTCTCTGCCGGTGCAAGCGTGCGCAATGCCGTTACGGATAGTGCCGTTACTGAGATTTTATTTGAAATGAAGCGACTGGTAGATGAGCCAGTAGCAGATAGCACACTGCAAACAGTGAAAAACATCATGACGGGTAGTTTCGCACGATCGCTTGAGCGCCCTCAAACAATAGCCAACTTCGCGTTGAATATTGAGAAATACAAATTGCCTAAAGACTTTTATGAAACTTACTTACAGAAGCTTAACGCCATTACTGTGGCGGATGTGCAAGCCATGGCGAAGCGCGTTATTCGTCCTTCCAACGCCTTCATCACTGTAGTGGGAAATAAAGAAGTTGCGGATAAACTGACCAAGTTTGCGTCTAGCAGCAAAGTATCTATGCTCAACGCTGATGGCACTCCTTTCGTTGATTTGAAAGCCGCGCCAGAAGGTGTTACTGCACAAACTGTTTTGGAAAACTACATCAAAGCAATCGGAGGAAAGGATGCGCTTGCTGCCGTGAAATCATTTGAACAAATCGGCGAAATGAAGATGGGGCCGATGTCAGCGAAGGTGAATGTGAAAATGAAAGACAATACTAAGCTGTTTACCTCTGTAAGCATGCAGGGTATGGATCTGATGAAGCAGGTGTATGATGGTACATCCGGCATGAATATGCAAATGGGACAGAAGAAGCCAATGACAGATTCCGAGATGACTGATGCGCGAATTCAGATGGATTTGATGGCTGAAATGAACTATGAGAAATACAAATACACCGCGATTTTGAAGGGCATTGGAAAGGTGGATGATCAAGAGGCATACGTGGTTGACGTAACCAAGTCCGACGGAAGTGTAATGAGCGATTACTACAGTGTAGCAACCGGTTTGAAATTGATGAGCACAGCCATGCAAGGCGAGGGTGAAAATGCGGTGATGACAGAAACTCGCATTGTGGAATATGCTTCTGTAAATGGTATTAAGTACCCGAGCAAAACCAAGCAGATGGCCGGTCCACAAGCAATGGAGTTTGACTTTTCTGAAATGAAAATCAACCCGAAGCTCAACGATAAGGATTTCGTTATTGAGAAGTAATTTTTATGCTATTGAACCGGATTTGTCTTGTTTTAGCCACTGTTTTTTGGTTTGCTCATGCATTGCATGCTAGTGATGGCGATACTACGCGCACTAGGCAAAGCAAGGAACTCGGCCTTGGGGTTTCTGCATTGTACTCTGCAACCACAATGAAGGCCAAGGCCTATTTCATCGGCGACAATGTGGGGACACCGCAGTTGGAGAACACTCCTGGATTTTCAGCCGGATTTTACTACAATTTTTACGCTGGGCGCAAGCTCATTGTGAGGCCCGGGGTAGAAGCGGTTTTGTTGCCCGTGACAATTGCGTACCAAACGGAAATTGATTATGTGACGCGTCAGCGAATTTTTCCGACAACACTCGAATTGCCTCTTACCATTTTGTATTCATCCTACCGTATTGATGCTTTTCCGCGACCGAAGGGCAGACCGGAATATGGCATTGGATTGCGGCCGGTAGTCGCCGTAAAAACGCTTAGTGATGCTCAGCCTGTGATGCGCACCAATAATTTAAATTTGGATGCGGTGGTTGGTTTTCCCGTAGGTTCAGCGAAAAGTGTAATGCGTGTGGAGTTGTTTTACTCCTATGGATTGTTCAATCTGATTGGCGAAGACAATAATTACAAAACCCGCAGCATTACCTCACTGTATCGTCACTTCGGTGGCTTGCGTCTGATTTTTCATTAAAATGATTGCAGTGCCTGATACACCTTGTGCACGGGTAAACCCATCACATTGAAATAACTGCCCACGAGTTTATCGATTCCAACCAGACCAATCCAATCTTGCGCGCCATAAGAGCCGGCTTTATCGTAAGGCGAATAGCGATCGATATAATGCGCAATTTCTTCTTCGCTTAATGAAGTAAAGTGAACCTGCGTGCAGTCGGAAAGCAGGATCTCGCGATCTGTGGTGCGCAAACACACACCGGTATATACTTCATGCACATTACCCGATAGCGTGCGAAGCATCTCTACTGCTTCATCTCGATTTCCAGGTTTATTGAGCACGCGGTTATTAATCCACACAATAGTGTCGGCAGTAATCAGGATATCGTTGGGCTGCAGCCTCGGCATGAATGCGTCGGCTTTGATTTTTGCCAGGTATAGCGGGATTTCCTCACGTTGCAAATGAGATGGAAACGATTCGTCAACTTCCATTGACCACACCTCAAAATCGAGCTCAAGACCTTGCAGCAACTGCTGGCGTCGCGGACTCTTCGAGGCAAGTTTGATGTTTCTTCCTTTTGAAATGGATTGCATGCTGCGAAAGAAAGAAGATTTTCCCTGTCTATAGGCATCTCCTATGTCTTTCTTAGTCGAGTTCTTCACAACCTTTCTACTTGATATCTATGGACGTGGCCTGCTGACTAATTTCGCGGCATGCACCAGAAAATAGTCATTCTCGATTTTGGATCTCAAGTAACTCAGCTCATAGCCCGACGGGTGCGTGAGTTGAACATCTATTGCGAGATATTTCCTTGGAATAAAATACCGGCCATGGGCGAAGAAACGAAAGGGGTGATTCTTTCGGGTAGTCCTTTCTCGGTTCATCAAACGGATGCGCCTATGCCTGATTTATCGACCATTTTGGGTAAATTTCCTGTACTCGGGATTTGCTATGGTGCTCAATTGTTGGCTAAGCAAAATGGCGGCGAGGTCGTGCGATCTACTCATCGCGAATATGGTCGCGCACATCTCATGAGTCGCGATGCTCAGTCGATTTTGATGAAGGGCATTCCGGCTGATTCACAGGTTTGGATGTCCCATGGCGACACAATTCTCAACGCCGGGCTTAATACAGCGGTGATTTGCTCGACTGCTGATGTGGCCGTGGCTGGCTATGAGCGTTCCGACGTAAAGGCGTTTGGGTTGCAATTTCACCCGGAAGTATACCATAGCACAGATGGTACTGCTATGATCCGCAATTTTGTTGTGGATGTTTGTGGATGCGCGCAAGATTGGACCCCAGATTCGTTCGTTGATGAAACGGTAAGTGCTCTTCGTGCACAAATTGGCGGCGACACAGTTATCATGGGATTGAGCGGTGGTGTGGATTCAACAGTAGCAGCTGTGCTCATTCAGCAAGCTATCGGTGATAACCTCCAGTGCATTTTTGTCGACAACGGATTGCTGCGTAAAAATGAATTTCAGGATGTCATGCACAGCTACCGCGATTTGGGATTGAATGTTACCGGCGTAGATGCAACTTCTCGATTCTACGCTGCGCTGAGCGGTGTGAGTGATCCTGAATTGAAGCGAAAGGCAATCGGGAAGGCGTTTATCGAGGTGTTCGATGAAGAATCAAAAAAGCATACGAATGCGGCATGGTTGGGCCAAGGAACCATCTATCCGGATGTGATTGAATCCGTTTCGCATTCCGGTGGCCCTTCGCAAACCATCAAGAGTCATCATAATGTGGGAGGCCTGCCCGACTACATGCAGTTGAAAATTGTTGAGCCGTTGCGCCTGCTTTTTAAGGATGAGGTTCGTCGAGTGGGGCGGGCATTGCACATCCCGTCGTTTATTTTGGATCGCCATCCATTTCCGGGACCTGGTTTAGGTATTCGCATTTTGGGTGACATCACTCCTGATAAGGTGCAATTGCTTCAGGACGCGGATGCAATTTGGATTCAAGCATTACGAGATGCTGACTTGTATACCAGTGTTTGGCAAGCGGGTGCTATTTTGTTGCCGATATACAGTGTTGGTGTGATGGGTGATGAACGCACCTATGAACGCACGGTTGCGCTTCGCGCTGTATCCAGCACCGATGGTATGACAGCCGATTGGAGTCGATTACCACATGACTTTTTGGCCAAGGTTTCGAACGACATCATCAATAAAGTTAAGGGCGTTAATCGGGTTGTTTACGACATCAGCAGCAAGCCGCCGGCTACAATTGAATGGGAATAAGCAGGCTATGCCAATTATGTAAGCGATATTTGCGCGACTTTGCATTGTAATTGAATTTTCGAATGAAGTATATTGTCATCATAGGTTTTCTGTTGATTACATCGGTGGGCTGGTCTCAATACACCGCCGATACCGTAGCTATTGCCGGTAATACCTATGTGATGCACACAGTTGAAAAGGGTCAAACACTATTCTCGCTGGCGAAATATTACAATGCTACTGTTGATGAGCTAGTCTCACAAAACCCCGAGGCGGAGTCAGGCTTGAGGGTTGGTCAGATTCTGAAAATTAGACTTCCTAAACCGACTGCAATCCCTGCGCCGACATCGAGCTATGTGGTAAAGGCCGGGGATACACTTTTTTCGGTTTCCAAGTATTTTGGTGTTACGCCAGAAGAACTCAAAAAGCTAAATAATGGACTTCCGGCCGGCCTCATAACGGGCGATACGATTGCAGTTCCGGGCAACGCCAAAGTGCACATTCAAACTGCGATTAGCAAACCTCTCAAGGACGATGTGTATGATATCGCCTTGATGTTGCCGTTTTATGCTACATACAAGGATACCATGGAGACTCGTGATTATCGCCTGAGAGATGCAGCGCTGCAGCTGTATCGCGGCGCTATGCTCGCAGCAGATTCTTTGGAGCGAAATGGACTTAAAGCTCGTGTGCACGTTTACGATGTGCTCGACAATAAGGTGGCTGTTCGCAGTATTTTGAAAAAGGAAGAATTGAAGCAGGTTGATCTCATTATAGGCCCATTGTTTAAGGATGTCATTGCCGAGGTATCGGATTGGTGCAATGCCAATGAGGTGCATATGGTGGTGCCGGTGCAGCAACCCAACCGTTTATTGCTGAATGCGGTGAATATGAGTAAATCAGTTTCGGGTTCGGCCACGCAATGGATGGGCATGGCTCGATACATAGCGGATAATTTCAAGAACGAGAATGTCGTATTGATTGACTCCAAGATTTTGGATGACCGCAAGGTTATCGAAGCCTTCAAAGAGGAGTGGTATCGTTTGAAGCAAGATAGTTTGAAAAATGTTGTTACGTTCAATGATGCGGCTACATTCAATTTGAATGGTAAGTTATCCGTCGGGAAATGCGCAGTAATCGTTCCAACGGCGGATAAAAAGGTTATAGCCTCAGTGTTTAAAACCTTGGGCACTCGCGATGTGGAGGTGTATGGCTTGGAGTCATGGGATAATCTGGATGCCATCAGCACGGCAGATCGTAATCGTTACCATGTCACTTATCCGCAGAATACCTTCATTAATTACAGTGATGAACGTGTGCAGCAGTGGATTGAGGTATATCGTTCAAATTACAAGTCAGAACCATCATCGTTTGCTTTTGTCGGTTATGACATCATGCTGTATTACGGAACTGGCTTGAGGAATTTCGGAAGCGAATTCCCACTACACTTCGCGGAAATTGAGGGTGATTTTCTAGCCTCTCAGTTCAATTTTTTCCGCGCTTCCAAGGATAGTGGCTTTGAAAATGCCGGCATCAATATCGTTCGAACTGATAACTATCAATTGGTCCGCATCAATTGATTTCAATTCCGTGACATTCTCTAAGCATGCAGCCAATTAAAATTGCTGCCCAAATTTGAGTAGTATGATTACCCGAGAAACAATTGCAACTGAATTTCAGAATATTCAGGATGAGATATGCCAAGGACTAGAGATGGAGGATGGAAAGGCTGCATTCATTCAAGATCAATGGACGCATGAGGTAGCTGGAGGCGGCAAGACTCGCGTTATTGCTCATGGGCACGTATTTGAAAAGGGAGGTGTGAATTTTAGCGCAGTCGAAGGGAGTCTTCCTGTATTCATGAAGGAGCGCGTTGATGATTCCGCTACTTCTTTTTTTGCTACAGGTGTAAGCATTGTTATGCACCCATTCTCACCGCGTGTGCCAATCATACACATGAATATTCGATACTTCGAAACGGATGCAGGTGACGCTTGGTTTGGAGGAGGCATAGACTTAACTCCCATATATGTTGACGAGCAACAGGCGCAATTTTTTCATCAGTGTTTGAAAGATGTTTGCGATAAGTATGACTCGTCATTCTATGCGCGGTTTAAATCGTGGGCAGATGATTATTTCTTTATTCGACATCGCATGGAGACGCGAGGGATAGGGGGCATTTTTTTCGATTACCTCAAACCGGATGAGCAGATGAGTAAAGAAACTCTTTTCAATTTTGTTTGCGATGTCGGACGGACTTTCTTAAAGGCATATTTACCCATCGCGCATGCGAATAAATCTATTGCATTCGGCGATGATGAGAAGAACTGGCAATTGCTGCGCAGAGGGCGCTATGTAGAGTTTAATCTCGTATATGACCGCGGTACTCGTTTCGGTTTGGAAACAGCAGGACGAATCGAGTCTATCCTGATGAGTTTGCCTGAACATGCTTCTTGGATTTACAATCATAAAGTTGAAGAAGGCAGTGCTGAAGCTGAAACATTGAAATTGCTGCGCAAGGATGTAGATTGGATAGTTTAATGTCCTGCATTTATCCAATGGCAAACGCATTGCCTTACATTCGTTGAACACGCCGGCTCTGGCGGATGATTTTATTGCCTTGAAAAAAATTACATTGCTATATGTATTGGTTGCACTCTTTACAATTGTATCGTGTCAAGATGACCCGTGCGATGGAGTTGCATGTCTGAATGGGGGCCTCTGTAACGAAGGCAGTTGCTTGTGCGCCTCCGGCTATGAGGGTGATGATTGCGCAACTGAGCAGCGTACCAAGTTCATTGCGACCTACAACTTCAATGAGAGTTGTACCGGGGGTGAATACAACTATGTAGCGGAATTGTCTGCTTCAGTTGGTACTGTTACTCAAGTGCGGATTATAAATTTTGCTGCCTTAACAGCTACAGAAATTATTGGTGTTGTCAGCGGAAGTGATGTGAATATTCCGCAGCAGTATTTCGCATTTGAAGGTGAGCAATGGGGAATAGTTGGCACAGGTCATTTGGCTAGTTCCGGCCTAACTATAGTTTATACGTTGACCTTTCCCAATGGCAGTTTAGATGAATGCACTGCATTTGGAATTGCGCAATAGATAATTCTTTAGGAAATAAAAAAGCCGCTTCAGGAGCGGCTTTTTCATGCAAATGATATTCTAGATTCTGTTGTCAATTTCTTCAACCCCAGGAAACTTCGATTTGTTGAAAATGAACTCTCCGTCGGCGATTTCATTAGTTGTCTTGAAGCTTTTCACCTTGTACGAAATAGTAGCGTTTTCGCGTGTTTTGATTTCCGCTTTGAATACTTCCATCTTTGCCTTGTCAATGTTCAAGTAAATGGTATGGTATGCCTTGTTTTTTGCGTCATTCGGATATAGCGCAATTTGATAACAGGCAACACCATCAACTGTGGCATTCGTATTCTTCATTTCGTGCTTGAAGTTCTTTTCCCAAATGGTAAACAACTCGGCGGGATCAAATGCCCCGTCTTTTACATCAGCAAGGTTGTCGATGGTTACTTCGTTGCCTTCTTTGTTGTAATTCCAAACGGTCTTACCATCGCACCAAATTTGAAAATTGCTCATCGATAGATAATACTTCGAGCCCTTGATTTTAACCGAACCGTTCATGGTTTGATTCGTGTTGCTTTTGGGGTTATTGAGCGTGTAAGAGAAATCGGCTGTTATGGTCTTGAAGGTTTTAGCCTTTGCAGAAAGCTTGTCGAGAATTTCTTTCGAGGTTTGTGCATGGAGCTGAATGGCACTGGCTGCAAGGAATGCGATGGCCAAGAGAAAACTTTTTTTAATCATGGGTTGTATTCTATTAATCGTTCGAAGAGCCGGATTTCAAGAATTGGTCCAAAGCAATGTCGTCAGGAATTAAAACCTTTCTGGCCTTGCTGCCTTCGAAAGGACCGATAACACCGGCCGCTTCGAGTTGATCCACCAAACGGCCTGCGCGGTTATAACCCAACTTCAATTTTCTCTGCAATAAAGAAGCGCTGCCTTGTTGTGTCATTACTACGATACGGGCAGCTTCTTCAAACAATTCGTCTCTGTCTCCGGCGTCAAAATTACCCATTTCGAGTTGATTCTCGTCAACTACTTCCGGCAAATAGAAAGCGGTAGGGTAGGCTTGCTGCATCCCAATGAAGTCGGTGATCTCTTCCACCTCGGGAGTGTCAACGAATCCACATTGCAAACGAATCAAGTCGTTACCCGTTGAATACAGCATATCTCCGCGGCCAATGAGCTGCTCCGCGCCGCCGGTGTCGAGAATGGTGCGAGAGTCTATTTTTGACGTCACACGGAAGGCGATGCGCGCCGGGAAGTTCGCTTTAATTGTACCGGTGATGATATTTACGGACGGACGCTGCGTCGCTATGATCAAGTGAATCCCAATCGCTCGTGCCAGCTGAGCCAAACGTGCAATGGGTGTTTCAACTTCGCGGCCAGCGGTCATAATCAAATCTGCAAATTCATCTACAACCAAAACAATATAGGGCAGGTAACGGTGGCCATTCTCAGGGTTCAGGCGACGTGCCACGAACTTACCGTTGTATTCTTTGATGTTTCTGCATCCGGCTGTCTTGAGCAATTCGTAGCGTGTATCCATCTCAATGCAGAGCGATTGCAGCGTGCGTACAACTTTTTGAACGTCGGTAATAATGGCATCGGCCTCGTTGGGTAGCTTCGCCAGAAAATGACGCTCAATCTTGTTGAAGAGTGTGAGTTCCACTTTCTTGGGGTCAACGAGCACGAACTTGATTTCGGCCGGATGCTTCTTATACAGCAGCGATACCAGAATGGCGTTAAGTCCAACTGACTTACCCTGACCTGTAGCCCCAGCCATCAGCAAGTGAGGCATCTTGGCTAAATCCACCACGAAATTTTCGTTTGAAATGGTTTTGCCAAGAACCACCGGAAGTTCCATTTCTGCGTTTTGAAATTTCTCCGAGGCAATCAATGAGCGCATGCTCACCACATCGGGTTTGGAATTGGGTACTTCAATACCAATGGTTCCCTTACCCGGAATAGGCGCGATGATGCGAATCCCCAGCGCTGCAAGACTTAAGGCAATATCATCCTCCAGGTTCTTGATTTTGCTGATACGCACACCGGGTGCCGGTATAATCTCATAAAGCGTTACCGTAGGACCAATGCTCGCTTTGATTTTGGAAATCTCAATTTTGTAGTGGTTGAGTGTTTCAACAATCTTGTTCTTATTCTCTTCGAGTTCCTCTTTGTCGATCTGCGGTCCTGCGCCGCCATGCGGCTTGAGCAGGTCAAACGAAGGAAACGTATACCGCGAAAGATCCAATCGCGGATCGAATGGACCGAGCGATTCCATTTTGTGCTTGATTTCATCGTCGCTCAACTCTTCCTCACCCTGTTCGAGCTGCACAGAAAAGACTTCGTCAACAAGAATTGTTTTCGAACCGCCACCACTGCCGCCTGTGCTTTGCGGGTTCAGCTCGAATTGATCTTCTTCTATTTCCTCTCTAGGCTCCAAGTCTTCATCGCTAGTGTGGCCTTGGATGAGCTCAATTTCTTCAGCGAGCTCTTCATCTTCTAACACGAGTTCCGGTTCTTCTTCGAAGGTGACTGTTTTATCTTCCCAAGGAGCTTCCGGCTCCATAATCGGAGCCTTTACTTCTATAGTCGTCTCTTGCTTGGGTTCCACCACTTCGTTGCGCACAGCAGTTGGTGCTGCGGCCATTATGGGTTTTGGGTCTTCTTCCTCTTCCTCTTCCTCTTCTTGCGGCCTTGACTTGAGCATGTCACTCCACCACTCGCTGAATCGAACCCATGCGGCTTCTACGTGATGATTGAAATTGAAAATGAGGAATGCACCCACCGTAAAAAGTAGCAGCATCAACGTTCCCCACCAGCCTAATGTGAACGTGCACCAAAGTGTTGCCATATACCCATAACCTCCAACCAAATTTTGATTACAGCTTATTTCAATGGTGCGAGCCAAGCCATCAATTTTGTGATGAAAGATGAAGCCGATGGCTAACGGAAAGAAAAACATGGCTAGTGCCGAGAGTCGAATCGTTTTCCAAAAGGGCAGAATGTCGCGGTTGAGCCAGATTCTACAGCCCAACACAAAAATGATCAAGGGAAGAAACAAGGCACCTAAGCCAAAGTACTTATTCATGAAAAACCAGGCTACATGTGCCCCGATTTTCCCCATCCAGTTGCTGTAGGGTTCGTTTTGACTGAGTTGGTCGGTGTTCTGACCCAATACGAGGCGCAAGTCGTGTTCACCATTGAACAGGTATGAAAGACAGGCGAGCAATGTAAATATGCTGAACAGCACGGTGAAAATGCCCATGATCTTCTGCACACGCGGGTCGCGCAGGAAAGCCATGAATTTACCCCAACGCCCTTGCGCTGCCGGTTTACTCTTCTTTTTGCTTTCAGATTGATCTGCGGTATCGATGTCGTCTTGTTGCTTGCTGGTGTTTCTGGCCACGATGGAATTCAGTTAAAAGAAAATGTGATGCGTTTTTTACGCAAAGACAATGCTCTCAAAGCTAGCTGCTGTTGGGGGGATTGTCCTTGGAGGCATCGTCGGCTTTTCAACACATTGGTGTTTAGCAGCCAATCTGCAGAAAAGTTAGTTGAATGTGTTCTCTTATTCCGCTTAATTGTATGAAAAATAGCGATCTAGCTTGATTTCGGAAGCCCCGACACCGTCATTGGAATTCAAGCGAAATTGTTTTTCAGAAAAAAAACCTGCTATTTTTGCTTGGGAAGACGAAAAAGCAACGTACATTCGCGCCCCGTTCAAGAATTTTTAAGACAATGGCAAAGAAAGGTAACCGCGTTCAAGTGATTATGGAGTGCACCGAGCACAAAGAGTCTGGCATGCCAGGCACAAGCCGTTATATCACTACAAAGAATCGCAAAAACACTCCAGATCGTTTGGAAAAGAAAAAGTACAATCCGATCTTGAAGAGAATGACTGTTCACAAAGAAATCAAATAAAACTAGAGCACCATGGCAAAGAAGGTAGTTGCAACGCTGCAAACCGGTAGTGGTAAGAACCACACGAAGGTGATTAAAATGGTGAAGTCGCCTAAGTCTGGCGCTTACACTTTTAAAGAAGAAATCGTGCACAACGATAACGTTCAGTCTTGGTTTACCAAGGCCTGATTACGTTGTGTTTCCAATTTGAAAGGCTTTTCTCTTCCGGGGAAAGTCTTTTTTGTTTTTAATTGTTTCGCTTTCTCCTCATGAATTTTTTTAAACGCCTATTCTCATCCGAAAAAAAGGAAAGTCTCGATCAGGGTCTGGAAAAAACACGTACAGGTTTTTTTTCCAAGCTCGCTAAAATCATCGTAGGCAAAAGCCAGGTTGATGATGAGGTGCTCGACAATCTGGAGGAAATGCTCATCGGCAGCGATGTGGGCGTGGAAACAACACTGAAGATTATACGCAGCATTGAAGATCGCGTGAAGCGTGATAAATTCATGAACACCAGTGAACTTAATGGTATTCTGCGCGAGGAAATTGCCGGACTGCTCAAAGGGCACGATGGTGAAAATGGTGAGGAAGTCTACGTGCCCAAGATGAACGTCCCCTATGTTATCATGGTGGTTGGAGTGAATGGTGTGGGTAAGACCACAACGATTGGTAAATTGGCGCATCAACTCAAGTCACAAGGTAAAAAGGTGATGCTCGGGGCAGCTGATACTTTTCGTGCTGCAGCGGTTGATCAACTAAAAATCTGGAGTGAGCGTGCAGGTGTGCCCATCGTGGCTCAAGGCATGGGTGCTGATCCCGCAAGCGTTGCATTCGATACATTACAAAGTGCTGTTGCGCAGCAGATGGATGTTGTGCTCATCGATACAGCAGGCCGCCTCCACAATAAGGTGGGCCTTATGAATGAATTGACGAAAATCAAGCGCGTGATGCAAAAGGTAACGCCCGATGCGCCGCATGAAATTTTGCTCGTGCTGGATGGATCCACCGGTCAAAATGCTTTCGAACAAGCCAAACAATTTACCGCAGCTACTGAAGTGAATGCCCTGGCCATAACTAAAATTGACGGCACAGCTAAAGGTGGCGTGGTAATCGGTATCAGCGACCAATTCAGTATTCCAGTAAAGTATATTGGTGTAGGTGAGAAAATCGGCGATTTGCAAGTTTTCAATCGCCATGAATTTGTAGACTCACTCTTCAAGAGTTCTGAAGAGAACGCAGCTTAAGGACTAGCTGCGAATGATGCGCAGCTCTATGCCGAGCATCTCCTGAAATGACTCACAAGCATCGAGAAGAAATTCGTCTTCGTCCTCGACATTCCATGCGATAGACCAGTTTTGACCGGAGTCTATTCCTTTTTTAATTCGCTCCATGAGCATTAAAATTCCTTTCATACTGGCCGAATTGAAATAGGGCAAATGAAATTGAAATTCAATGTCTCCTTCGAGTTCATGCTCATGTACATTAATCCAGGCTATGGCTAAATCGTAAAATTCAAAGGCGTTGACAATGGTAGAAATCCCTTTGGTTGTGAATACCTTTTCTTCGGTATCAAAACTGATTTCCGGATTGCTTCGTGTTCCTGCGCTGATTATGGTTTTCATAGGGCGACAGGTTTATGCAATGGCGTTTGAATGCGGCTTACGCAAAGAAATGTATCCGCCGTTTGCTTGCGAATAGTAACGTCTATCGAGAGAGCACCCTTGCGTAAGATCTGCAGTAGGCCCAATCCGGCACCGCCTTTTTCTCCAAAATGTGCACTGTTGATTTGATCCTGAAAGGCTTGTCTGCGCTGAATGTCATCCATGCCGTGTATGATTTGAGCGTGCTCTTGCAACCGCATTGCATCGGATGGACTGGCCTCGTTTTCTAATTCGAATGTGAGGAAATCCTGTTCAATGGTCCAGGTAAAAGTTACCTTGTTATCGATGCTATAGCGCATGCCATTGTCGAGCAGTTCGATGGCGAAGCTGCATAGCTTGCGAATGTCTTTTCTCGGTCCGAGATTTTTATTTAACACTCCAGAAAGTAGATCTACAAAATCCACAATGCCTCCCTCATCAATCTTACCGAAATACCTCAGTGCATTATCTATCATGACAGTTGTCGTTTATCAGTTTCTTGGGCCTACACACATGTGAAACCCCAGCTTAAGTATGCGTTATAACGGACATTGTAGCCAAAGGTTACGGTTAAATGCTGAGTAGAAGCCTGAATCATCGTTTCTTTGCGCCACCGATGAAAACGAAAACACTACGCCGCAATAAAGTCAATGTCGTGACTTTGGGTTGTGCGAAAAATATCTTCGATAGCGAAGTCATGATGGCCCAGCTTAAGGCCAATGCATTTGAAGTAGAACATGAAAGTGAAACACAGGACGCAGAGATTGTGATTGTCAATACTTGCGGTTTTATAGATAATGCGAAGGAAGAAAGCATCAATACCATCTTGGCCTGGGCGCGCGAGAAGGAAAAGGGTAATGTAGACAAATTGTATGTGACCGGTTGCCTTTCTGAACGATACAAACCTGAGCTCGAAAAGGATATTCCTGAAGTAGACGCCTTCTTTGGTACGCGCGAGTTGCCGCGATTATTAAAAACACTCAAGGCGGATTACAAGCATGAACTTGTAGGTGAGCGCTTGCTGACCACGCCAAGTCATTATGCATATTTCAAGATTAGTGAAGGATGCGATCGCCCTTGTTCTTTTTGCGCCATTCCACTTATGCGTGGTAAACATTTGAGCACGCCGATGGAGCAGCTAGTGGATAGCGCTAAAAAGCTGGCGGCCGCCGGAACTAAGGAACTCATTCTTATCGCTCAGGATTTGACCTACTACGGACTTGATATTTACAAGCAGCGCAATCTTTCTGATTTGTTGAAACGTCTGAGCGATGTGGAAGGTATTGACTGGATTCGCTTGCAATACGCTTTCCCGTCGGGCTTCCCTATGGATGTGTTGGATGTCATGAATGAACGCGATAATATTTGCAAATACCTCGATATGCCGCTACAGCATGGCACTACGCGCATGCTGCAAGCTATGCGCAGAGGTATTACCCGTGAGAAAACGGATGCGTTGATTGCAGAAATTCGCTCCCGTGTGCCGGGTATAGCGTTGCGCACAACGCTCATCAGCGGTTTCCCGGGCGAAACGGAAGATGATTTTCAGGAAATGTTGCAATGGGTGGAACAGTCGCGCTTCGATCGCCTCGGCATTTTTACCTATTCACACGAAGAGAATACTCACGCATTCGCATTGAAGGATGATGTGCCTGCCAAGTTGAAACGCAAACGTGCAGATGCTATCATGGAGGCACAGTCACATATTTCCTACGATCTTAATCAACGCATGGTAGGAAAGGAGTTGAAGGTGCTCATTGATCGTATTGAAGGGGATTCCTACATCGGTAGAACCGAATTCGATTCGCCTGAAGTGGATAATGAAGTCATCATTGCTAAAGAAGCCGGCTATTTGCGCGTTGGAGATTTTGCACAGGTGCGTATTGAAACTGCAGAACACTACGACCTTTTTGCTACCCCTATCGGACTTTAAGTTTGTAGAAAAATTTCGGACAACATGAATTTTACTATAGGCTCAAAACTGACACATCCAACCTACGGCGAAGGCGTTGTCTTCGGCATGGATGACCATAAATACAGAATCTACTTTCGCGAGCATGGAGAGAAGGAATTGGGTAAAGCTTACGACGGATTTCAGTTGGTGGAACCTGGTCAGGTCGTTGCTTCAACCGTGGAGTTGGAAGATGTGGTGGTTGCGGTGAAGAATGTCTTCGATATGTATTATGAGGTGACGGATTTTGTTGAGATTGCCGATAAATGGGATGGAGGCACGCTGCTGATTCAGCCCAAGGATCTTTCAATGAAGCCCAAAGATGTTCCAATTGACACGTTCTTTCATAAAATCGTAATGCTGCGCGACCGCTTGCGTGTATTGGAACAAAAAATCAATGCGCATGCGAAACTCACCGATGCCGATAAGGTTGAAATGCAGCAGTACATCACGCGTATTTATGGCTCGCTGACTACTTTCAATGTGCTCTTCAAATCCAAGAACGATTGGTTTGTGGGTGAAAGCGGAAAGGGTAGCGGCGAAGAATAATAACCTGGACTAGTCTTCTGTTTGATCAATTATCAACGCCCAATGCGAATTCACAATTGTTGATAACGATTGTGCATACGCGGTTTAGAAGCTTCTGATTTATATCGTAGCCATTTCATTTTGTCTAATGTACTTTTCTCTTGTCTTTCCGGAAGGATTGATATTGTTGCTTCGGCGGAAGCGCAATGTGAAAATCCACATGGGTGATGGATTGAATGTACTGGATAGCATGAGAGAGAAGATTTCAAGGCGTGTTGACCCTCTATTTTGGTTGATATGGACAACAAAATTGCGCTCTTTGCTGCTGCAACGACATTAGTCGAAAGATTTTAGGCAATCATGCAGTCAGCGGAAATTCCCCAAGCACCGCGCGTGCCGGGAGGCCTCAATGAGGTTAAGAGCAAGTGCTGAGATTATCTCTTTGAATGCTTTTCATGTGGCTCATTCTGATGCTCGTGTGGATTTTTTTATGCGCATATCCCACTGAAGGGTTTTTCTTTGCGGCATGAATCAGCATCAATTGGCCTTACCGGTCATGGAAACATTTTATACCGTGCAAGGTGAAGGCGCGTTTGCAGGAGCCCCTGCTTATTTTATCCGTCTTGCGGGTTGTGATGTAGGCTGTGTTTGGTGTGATGTGAAAGAGAGCTGGGATGCTTCCAAACATCCTTCTGTAGCCATCGATCAATTGGCAGCCGACGTGATTAATGCCGGTGCGAAAATCTGTGTAGTTACTGGCGGTGAACCACTCATGCACAATTTGGATGCGCTCACACAAGCCCTGCGGAATGGCGGTGTGCGCACACATATCGAAACTTCGGGTACTTCTCCCTTGAGCGGAGAATGGGATTGGATCACTTTCTCGCCCAAAAAATTTAAGGCGCCGCTAAGTGAGTTTTATCAAGCTTCACACGAATTGAAAGTCATCATCAATCACAAAAGCGATATAGAGTGGGCGGCAGAACATGCAGCGCAGATGCCGGATCAAACCATGCGCTATATGCAGCCGGAATGGGAGAAGCGTGAAGCCATGCAAACGCTCATACTCGACTTCATTCGGAAAAACACACAGTGGAGAATTTCAGTGCAAACGCACAAGTATTTAGGGGTTGACTGATGTTGGTTCTTCGGCGTAGAGCAAAATCTGTTTTTTGCCCTCAGCATCAATGCACCCGCGAAACATGCCGCTGGTGGTAAACGGCATAGCTATCTTTCCTTGATTGTCGATTGCAATGCATCCGCCTCTTCCTTTGATGGATTTAAGTTTACCCATAATTACTGAGTCGCATGCACTCTGCAATGTGGTGTTTTGATAACGAATCATTGAGGCAATATCATGCGCCACATTCAAACGAATGAAATCTTCACCTTTTCCTGTGCAGCTTACAGCACATGTGGAGTTGTCGGCGTATGTGCCACTGCCAATTAGCGGAGAATCGCCAATGCGACCGTAGCGCTTGTTGGTCAAGCCACCGGTAGATGTTCCTGCGGCGAGGTTGCCATTTTTGTCGAGTGCTACACAGCCAACAGTGCCATACTTTTCTTCTCTATGATCAGGCTTGGATGCACTTTTTTTTCCGGAGTGATCGAGCTCTGTTTTATCATCTTCTATGGCCTCCTGCAGTTGATCCCATCTATGCTGTGTGAAGAAATAGGATGAATCTGCTATTTCAATTCCCTGCTCTGTCGCAAATGCTTCGGCACCTTCCGATTTCAGCAGAATGAACTCGGATTTTTCCATCACGCTCCGCGCTGCTGAAATCGGGTTCTTGATGTGGCGAACACCGGCCACAGCTCCACACTCCAAGTTTGAGCCATCCATGATAGCGGCGTCCATTTCGTTGTATCCTTCATGTGTGAATACTGATCCTCGGCCCGCATTGAACAGCGGGCAATCTTCCATGATTTTGATTGCCGACTCCACAGCGTCAATGGCACTGCCTCCAGCGCGAAGTATTTCATCTCCCGCCGTGAGCGCACTGTCGAGCACAAGCTTGTATGCCTCTTGTTCTTGCGGAGTCAAATTCATTTTGACCAAATTGCCTGCGCCTCCGTGAATCGCTATGGCGTATTTACCTGTCATTGGTGTCGGTGCGTTGTTCGTGTTTTTGGTTGAGCATGATGCCACAAGTACTATCAGCAACAACGAAAAAAGGAGTCTCATGGTAGTTTTATCGAAGTATTGAAACCGAGTACAAAGTACGTGTTGTTGCCCGTGGATCGCTGCAATTGTTGCTGAATTTGATAGTAGGTGTCGAACCTCACGCGATCGTTGAGGGTGTAGCTTATTCCTCCGGCAATTCGGTATTGATCAATTCCACTCCTGCGGGTATGATTAAGCGGTACCATAATCTCAGCCGATGCATAGGGCGACCAATAGTAGTTGATTCTGTATCGAACGGCAAAACGATCGCGATTGTACCACACAGGGCCTTTGTAATCGTCGTGGAAGTGCTCGCCATAAATCAATTGTTGAATCCTATTGCGAACACTAAAAGAAAATCGACCAACACCTTTACTCCAGCTGATCGTATGGTAGAACAATTGTCGACCTTGGTAAGAGTTGTCCAGAAGTCGAAATTGGATACTTCTGCTATGAAGTTCGGTGTTGATGTTGCGGTTGATTTTATAACCGATTGAAGCATCTGCGAATGCAAACCACAACTCGTGCAGATTTTGATTAAACATACCTTGACCACCAAGGGAAACATCCCATGCTCTACTGATGTTTTTAGACACACTGATACCTGTAAGACCAACAAAGTCTTGCTGCTGTCCTTGCGCTATTGCGCACATCAACGACAATAAGACACTAGCTATGTGAGCGCGAAAAGTCAATAGTCGTAGGTGTTTGTTTTGTCGTAAATCACTTTGCCTGATCCGTTGAGGGTTGTCTTACGCAAGAGCATTCCCTTCTTGTCGTAGGTATATGTGATGTCTTTTTTTATTTCTTCTTTCCCATTCAAAACAACCTCTTTAATCTTATTGTCGAAATTGTCATATTCGTAAATGGTGCGCTCGCGCATATTACTGTTCTCCTTTACTTGTTTCTCACGAAGTCGATTCCATTGATCGTAGGTATACAGAATTTCGGTTGTGATTTTCTTTATAGAATCAACTGTTGTATGATGCGTTGTTTTTCCCTTGCGGTTGTATTGGAATTGCTCTGATTTAACACAGACGCTGTCGGTGTTGTAGTAATTGACTTCGGTTTCTCTGCCTTTACCATCGTAGTGGGTTGTAGAAAATGTCAATTCACGTTTCTCCTTTTGAATGGATTCAACTCGTGTCACTTTGGTTTTTATCCTTCTGGATTGAATTTGCTTCTCGCCTTGAGCGAATATGTTCAACCAGCAAAGGCTAAGAGATACAATTAGAATTGCGCGTATCATGGTTGAGCAGTGGTGTTGATTCGTTTTAGTTCCATTATTTCTTTGCGCCCCTCTATGTGCACTTTTTGGATCACCGGAGATTGGCCGTCAATTTCATTTGGATTAAACGAGTACACATAAATGGTGTAGTCTCCAGGGTATAGAAAAGAGAAGCGGAACTCACCGTTGTAGTCGGTCTTTATGCGCTTGTCATAACCGGTGTGGTCGCCATATACAATGTATACATACTCGTCCTCTGCAGCATAATCGGCAATGGTATCGGTAAGTGAGCCGTTGAGTTTAAATGCCCATACCTGGCCTTTGATCTCGGCGTCTCCGCCGATTCCTGATTCTTTTTTGCAAGCACTGAATACTGAGGCTATGAGCAGTAATGAAAGGAATATTTTCATAGTTGTATGGTTTGATCGATATGAAGGTTTGCAGGAATTTCCTTCGAAACAAGAATAATGAGATGGTTCGGTTTTAACAGCATCAGTTGCTCAGCAATGATTTGCTCGTGTATTGAATTTAATCCTAAGAAAGGTTCATCCAATACGATTATCGGTTTGCGTGTAAGCAATGCTCGCGCAAATATGAGCATGCGCCGTTCGCCCGATGATAAGTCTGAGCCATGCGATTTAATTTTGCGGTCTATATACTGCTCTGCGTCTTGTGCATTGGCCAACCCAAGTTTTATCAGCATTTGGGCTACATCTTCACGCTTACTGGCTTTGCGACTATAGGATATGGCTTCGAAGATGGTTTTACCCAACAATGGATAGTCTTCGCTGGCTGCAGTAATTAATCTTCTTAAATCATGCGCACCTAATTCGGTGATGTCTACACCTCCAACGAAAATCTGACCAGGCTCCGGATGATACAACTTGAGAAATAATTTGAGTAAGGTCGATTTACCACTGCCGGAAGCACCGGTGATTCGGTAAGTCATACCCTGTCGGAATTCAGCATGTGCAATTTGTATCAGAGGCTTATTGGGCTCGAAATGAAATTGGAGCGATTGAATGTCGATCCGAATGTGATTTTGCAATTCTTTCGATCCGGATGCGGCATGCATAGTTTCATGGTCCATGTTGAGCAATGCAAGTAGATTGCGAAATGAAGTAGTGCCTGCGTTCAGTAGGGATGGTACGCGAAGCAATCTGCGGTACGCACTCTGCATATAGAGCAGCATCAGGATAAACACAAGCAAAGAGCCTTTGGCAGAATGTTCTCCAATAGATGCAGGAGCTGCCATGTATAGCATTACTCCGATGGCTAAGAAAAAGATGACTTGTGGTATGCTCTTGTTGAGCGCACTTATGCGATGAAAAGCAATGGCGGATTGGTAGAGTTCGTTATTGCGTTTTTCGAATTTGATTTCTTCGGGATGCACACGATTGAAAACTTTAATGGTTGCAAATGCATGCAATCGTTGTTCGATAAAACCTATCGCGGATGAACGAGCGTTGCGGCGCTTTTCATTGGGTTTTTCTTGAAGTTTGGAAAGCACCACCATAATCAAAGCACTTGCTGTAAAAATGGATATCAATGCAATAGATAGCCGTTGATTTAAACTGATAAGCAAGCCGAATGCGGTAATGAGGAAAAGAATATCAGAAACGGATTTTATAATTCCTTTCGATAGGTAGTATTGAATGGCCATCATGTCGCTGCTGTAGCGCAGCAAGTACTTGCCCGTCGACTTCGATTGAAATGCACTGAATTGATGATTCAACTGCGCATGAAATAGCATGCTACGCAAGTGATGTGTTAACCTCTCTTCAATGATGCGCATGCCTTGAATTTCAAGCCATGACGTAATTCCCTTGAGCACTGTGAGCCCAATGAAGAAAAGGTAAAACGCGTGTAGGTGATGAATTTCAAGTCCGAAACGTTGCAGCAATTGACTTTTACCCGAGGTGTCGCCAAAGGCAATCTCATAGTAAGTGCCAATACTTAAGGGAAGTAAAACACTACCCAGTGAACTTAGAAATGCCGACAACAACGTAAGACTTACAACGCTTTTGTTTTTCGCAACAAACTCGCTTATAATCTTCCGTTGTGATAGTTTCATGAAAGTACCGGCTGGGTTTTCAGGTCCAATATAGCGTTTAATTGACCTGACATCATCTGATCAATCGTATGCACAGGCGTCGACATGCGTGCTTCCACTTCCTCAATAAGCAATGGGCTCATGGTGAAACAACCACTTACCATACAAGGATGGATGCCGTTGGATGCAAGCTCATTTAGGCCTGATGCAACACTTAAACTGTCACCGCATGAAAACACAACGTTATGAATTGTTGACATAAATGCTTTGTCAGCAAGCAAGAATGATGTTTCACGCTGGTACAATCCGTCTGCGATTTCCATAACGATGTATTCCGGATTGCTCTTGCCTATTTCGTGCAATAGTGATTGGTAAATATCCAGAATGGTTGGTTTGTCCACCAAGTATGTAGATGGAAAACCCATGTTGCTGAAGTCCATCGAAACATCGGCTCCGCAATCGTACACGTAGTCAATGTCTTTGGTGTATACGGTGCCCGTGAGTTTAATGAAGGCGATTTGTTTTCCTGTGGTCTTTAGACCCCGAGCAATGTGTGCAGCTGTAGTCGTTTTGCCGCTATCCATCGTTGAACCTATCGACAGAATAATCTTTGCTTTATTAGGAACATCTCCTGTAAATGGAATACGCTGTTTGTTGCGGAATAATGTGTTGATGACGCTGCCATCGGGTTCACAGCAATAGCCAATCAGACGGACAGAGGTTGGGTCATAATCGTTGAGAGCGACGTTTTGTGATTTCACTACACCCACTACACCACCGGCGCCGATGATATCATAGCTTGGCATGGGTTTCTCGGGAACGTAGCCTTCATATTGCGCAGTGGCGTATCGTGAGCCGAAAGTGGCAAGGATGTAATCGCCATCGAAAATCGTTTGTGAACGTTTATCGACGCATTGTAAACTCTTATGGCGATCTACTTTGATTACTTCAAATAGTCCTACATCACCTGCACTAGGCTGGTGGGTGTTGACGATGGCTTCATTGATTGTATAGGATTCAACTCCGCGAGTAGAAATGGTCTGTTTGATGCGCATGTTTAAAGTTTGATGAAGTTTTTACGAATAGTATGCTCTCGGGTAATTGCCGAAATAGTATATGTGCCAGAGGGCAGATGGGTGATGTTGAATGTTGAATTTTTACCTGTCATAGCCCAAGTCTCCAATAGTCTTCCAAATTGATCATGAAGGAGAATGGTTCCTGATGAAGCACCATCCGCGAGTGCTACGGTTACGTTGGCCAGTGATGGATTGGGATAGATGGAGAAGTCATGCGTTGCGATTTCCTCTAAGCCAACTGCAAGCTCGTATTTCACTACGAGAATATCTCGTTGATTCGCATTGCTCCAAAGACTTCCACCAACTATGATCTGATTGTTGGAAAGTACGATGTCGTTGCAAACGTTAATGCTATCGGAGGCTGCGAAGACTGCGGAATTGGCGAAGCTCCCGTTTGCGCCATTCAAAGCGAGCAATACCAAGTGATAGTTTATGTCTGTGATAGTTCCAGTGTTGGAGTGACAAGCTACAATGACATTATCATTGGCGTCGACGGCAATTACATCGCCGATGTCGTCAAGGCCGGCGGGCGAGTTGTATTGGTTCTCCCAAATTAATTGACCATCTGCTTGAAACTTCATGGTCAGGCAATCGAAGTTGTATTGAGGCCCTGCTTGTGTGGCTATAGAACCTACCATCAGAATTTCACCTGAACTGTTTTGAGCCAGAGCATCTGCGCTTGTTGCGAGGTTCGAACTGTTTCCTTGTGTCCAGGTTTCACTGCCGGTGTTATCGATGTTTAGAATCAGCATGCGTGTAGCTGTCAAATCTGTGGATGCTGCAGAGTTTGCACAAAGCGTAATGTTCTCGCCTGAACGTAGAATGCTGTTTTTGAATATCTCCATGTCTGAAGATGCATGGGTATATATCCATTGTTGCGTTCCGCTTGAATTGTATTTGATGACACTGATATCATCATCAGTACCATTGAATGTTTGAGCACACACATATACGTTGCCCGACGTTGCTACATGTATGGATCTTCCGCGGTCGATGCCACTGCCACCGGTATGAAGCGCCGACCATTGCAAAGTGCCCGCAGCGTTGTATTTAGCAGTAAAAATCTCGTCGTTAGTGATAATGGGTGAGCTATTGATGTCGGATTTGCCTGTGATGTAAATGTTTCCCTGTGCGTCCGTGGTCAGATCATAACTGCGATCTGATTCGTTTGAAGGACTGTTGTAAATGACTGTCCATGCAAGCACGCCGGCAGAAGAATACTTAGAAATGGTAATGTCAGATCCGGTTCCTGAATTTTTGGTGTACCCGGATATGATCACGTTTCCGGTATTGTCGAGTGCAATGGCATTGGCTTCTTCGTCGCTACCGAAGAGTGTTCCTGTCACTTGACGTGTCCACAGCGTGTCGCCTGCACTGCTTAGTTTACATAGGAACATATCCCGATCAGTATCCTTGCCAACCGAGTAGCCGGCTACGTATATGTTGCCTGAATTATCGGTGATGATTTCACGCAAATTATCGCTATTGTCGCCGATGCCATTCCAAAGTGTTGCTGCAATTTGATTTCCTGCAGAAGAATATCCAAGCAAAATCGCATCGCGTTGTGATGAACTGTTTTCACTGTGCCCCGCGATCCACGCATTGCCTTGCGCATCTAACAGACATGCATCGCCTTCATCGTTGCGTGATGAACTGCCATTGAATGTTTTTGTCCAAACAGCATTTCCGGAAGTGTTGTATAAAATACTAACTACGTCGTTTTGAATGGCAGCAGTGGCCAGGGCGTCCGAATAGCCTGTTACCAGCACTTCGCCTGTAGTGGTTATATCAACATCTTGTACAATGTCGTCGTTGGCTCCGGTTCCTTCGAATGAATTTGACCATAGCTGAGCACCATCGGCTGAGTATTTAATAACTCGGTAGTTGTAATTGATAAGAGCAGCTGCTGAAGCATCGCTGCGGCCCGCTACAGCAAAAGTGCCGTCGGGGTTAACATCAATGAAATCAGCACGATCATCTTCTACAAAGTCATAGGCGACATTAAAAACTTGTTGACCAGAAGAGGCGTATTTCAGTGTGCGGAAGTCATCGTCATTGCCATTGCTGCTGCGACCTGTAACATAAATGCTCCCTGAGTTGTCGAGGCCCATATCGGTGATGCGATCAGTACCGCCATTATCGTACATATCAGACCACAACACGTTGCCGGCACCGTCATATTTGATTACGGCATAATCATCATCAAAACCGTTGCTGCTTCTGCCGGCCGCAATGATGTTCCCACCACCGTCGACTGCTACCGCTACTGAGCGATCAATTGCATTTGCCGTTCCGTTGTAGCGTTTTGTCCACTGCATTTGGCCATTGCTATTGTACTTGATAGTGAGAAAGTCATCGTTGATAATGCTGCTCGGATCACGATCACTTTGACCACTAACAATAATGTTTCCGTTGGAATCGATTGCAAGTGCATTGGCTTGATCGTATTGGTTGTATGCCGCATCATTGTAGTGTGCACCCCATATGGAATCACCGGAGGTTGATACCGCAATCGTGAAAAAGTCAAAGCCCAGTCCATAATTACTTACTTCTCCGGTAGCGTAAATGGTATTGTTGGCGTATGCGATTGCATAGGCAATATCAGGACCTTGGCCACTGCCACGCCATGATTTCTTCCAAAGCAATTGACCGGTGTTGCTGTATTTCACCACTAAGAAATCTGCATTTTCATCAGTGATCTGCGTGTAACCTCCTGCGTAAATATTGCCGGCATTGTCGGTCGTCAGACACGTTAAATGGTCGGTGTAATCGCCATCGCCATTGTAGGTTTTATTCCAGATTTCATTGAATTGTGATAAACAAGTAAGTGGAATAAATGAAAGAAAGAATAGAATAGTTTTCATGAATTAGTTGCAAGTGATTCCGTATGCTGCGATAAAAATTAATAGGTCTGAAACTCCTACAATGCCGTCGCCATTGATGTCTTCGGGGCAAGTTGTTGAAGATGTGTTGAACAAACAAGTGCCATTGTCAATAGTAGCTGCGACGTCGAAGTTTGTTGCATTGGCGTAAGTACATCCTGGTGTCGGCGTGGAGTATTGACATGTCCCATTATCAAATGTTGCCGATGGATTGTAATTGATAGCTGTGTTGTTTGTGCATCCTTCGATGATTTCAAGAAACTGACAAGTGCCATCATCTGTTGATGCGAGATTGTTATAGTTTAATGCGTTCACGTACGTGCACCCTGAATTGGGTGTGTTGCCAAAAACACACGAGCCATTATCAGTTGTTGCAGACGCATTGTAGTTGGATGCCGCGGGGTAGGTGCAGCCAAGCACTGGAATCGGATACGTGCATGTGCCGTCATCGATGGTAGCGTTTGCGTTGTAATTTGTTGCAGCCGTATTAGTGCAACCGGGAACACTCGACGGAAACTGGCAATTTCCTGCATCAACAGTGGCTTGAGGGTTATAGTTGATGGCATTGGAATAGGTGCAGCCGGATATGGGTTGCGCATAAACACATGATCCATTATCTACAGTCGCATTCGCATTGAAATTGATAGCAGTGTTGTTGGTACAACCGGGAATAATTGCAGTGAATGTGCATGAACCGTCGTCAATAGTGGCGGCGATTGCATAGTTCAAGGCGTTTACATACGTGCAACCGGGTATGCCAGATCCAAACACGCAGGTGCCGTCGTCGGACTGTGCTGCCGGGTTGTAGTTGAGCGCCGCAATGTATGTGCAGCCACCATTCGGAATAGCGTATTGACACGTTCCATTATCGATTGTAGCATTGCTATCGTAATTGGTTGCGGAAGCATTGGTGCAACCGGGAATAGGCAGTGGATATTGACAAGTGCCATCGTCATGCTGAGCGGCCGGGTTGAAGTTCAGCGCGCTGCTATATGTGCAGCCACCGATAGGTTGAGGGTAGGAGCAACTGCCGTTGTCTACAGTAGCGTTTGGATTGTAGTTCGTGGCCGTTGAATTCGTACAGCCTGGAATAGTAGCGGGGTATTGGCATGAGCCATTGTCGACCTGTGCTGCAGGGTTGTAGTTGGTCGCATTGGGATAAGTGCAACCGGCAAGAAGTTGAGGATAGGTGCAACTGCCGTTGTCAATAGTTGCATTCGGATTGTAGTTCGTTGCCGTGGTATTTGTGCATCCTGGAATTGGCGTGGGATAAACGCAAGTGCCGTTGTCGACTTGTGCAAGCGGATTATAGTTTGTTGCTGTTGGATACGTACATCCGGCAAGAGGCTGTGGATAGGTGCAAGTACCGTTGTCTATGGTTGCGTTAGGATTGTAGTTCGTTGCAGTCGCATTGGTGCAGCCAGGTAAAGCTTGAGGATACTGGCATGTGCCGTTGTCTAATGTCGCTGATGCATTGTAATTCGAGGCATTGCTGTAAGTGCATCCGGGAATTATGCAGCTGCCATCGTTTAAGGTTGCCGCAGGATTGTAGTTGGATGCAGCCGGATTCGTACAACCCGAGATTTGAGAAGTGTAACAACTGTTGGCTGCGCCTGGAGTGCCGTTATTGGCTGTGCCTGTGCAGTAGTTGGTGGCTATGGTATTGTCGAGATTGTAATTTACCAATTCCAATGATGGTCCGAAGCCATTGGCTTGCGAAGGCCAGCAATCAGCAAAGTATGTAACCTGATCAACCAAAATGTTGACGCCCGTGTACAGGCGAATATTCTCGCCGGAGTTGTTGAGGTCTTCCGTGAAGGTGTAAACATTCACTCCAGTGCCAGTGTATGTTGCCGGCGTGGAGGCCACCAATACAAAGCCATTGGCAGGTATGGATGCGCCAATGGGGAATGTACAATCTATTCCACCGCTCATGCGCCAACCGGCAATGCTTACTGCGGCTGTTGAATTGTTGTGCAGCTCAACGAACTCATGGGTAATATCGGTAAACCCGAGATAATCGTTGGGGTTGAAATGAATTTCGTTGATGTTGATGTTAGGAACAGTGAGCACACAACTGCCATTGTCGGTGGTTGCTTGCGGGTTATAGTTTAGAGCGGCAGGATTGGTGCAGCCGAGATACTGGCAGGTGCCGTTGGAGGCGGTAGCAGCCGGATTGAAATTGCTAGCTAATGGATCTATGCAACCTGCTACCGGTGTTGTGCTGCTATACACACGCAGATAGTCGAATGCGAATTCTTCTCCCTGTGAAGTGCAAGCGGAATAGATGCGGAGTTGAAGTGAGTTTCCGGTTACGGGAATGTTGGCCGAGAATTGCTGAAATTCCGGAGTAAGCGCCACACCCTCTCCGATTCCGTTTAGGTCTGCGTCGTAATACAGCCCCGTGTTGGGCAAAAGCGCATTGGCAGCGAACTGCATCAATTTCACCCATGGCGCTGCATCCATTTTGTATTCGACATACAAGATATCGTCATAATCCCAACCTGCTGCCGTATTGCCTGAGCCAAACAAACCTCTGAATTGAAGATTCGTTTGACCGGTAACCGCAAATGCAGTGAAGGTTATGGTTTTATTCGCTAAACCATCTCCAGCACCGGGCGTAATGTTGAGGTTTTCTCCGGCCCAAAAAAAGTTGCCATGCTTATTGGAATAGGGGGCCACAACATTGGAAATGTTCGAACCATTGGTTCTGTTGTAATGCCCGTTGAGATTGGTCGTGAAAACCGACGGGGAGGTATAGGCTGTGTTTAAGCCATTGGTTTCAAAGTCTTGAACCCAAATTTGGGCAAAGACTGGATTTAATATTGCGCAGAATAGCAGCGCACTGAGAATTTTTTGCATGGTGTAACCAACAACCTAACACAATGCAAAAAGTTCAAATCTTGGGAAGCTAAGAAAAATTAATCTTGAGGTTTTTCACGTGGCTTTACAATAGAGAAAATTCTCGACACATTGAATCCAAATTGTATATCACCTTCTTTCCATGAGCCTGTTGTTTCAGTAATAAATCCTTTCTCGTTCATGGGCTTGCTGTTGGTGAAGTGCAGCTGGAATACGTGACCACCTGTTTCAATGTCGAAGCCAAGTGAAAGTGAGTTTTTATACATGCTTGCTATCTGACCATCCGGCACATAGACCCATTCCGCATTGAATGAAGTTCGTGTGGTTATCTTGTAACGACCACCAAG